>JAYVDQ010000243.1:0-20573 GCA_043749325.1 Chloracidobacterium sp.
AGGCGGAGAAGGCGTTGGCGAAACGGGTGTTGACGATGACTTTGCGACCGAAAGCATGTCGGGTAAAGGAGCATGGATACTTGGCCGGAATATGTTCGGGCCAATTCGCGGTCCATGGCCGGACGAGAATTGGAAAGGCTGGTGGGGTGACGAACCGCCTTATCACGTGCCCGCATTCGTCCTCACGCATCATGCTCGCGACCCAATCGAAATGAAAGGCGGAACTACCTTTCACTTCATCACCGAAGGAATTCACTCTGCGCTTGAACAGGCAAAGGCAGCGGCGGGCGACAAGGATGTTCGCATCGGCGGCGGACCGGCGACCATTCGCCAGTATCTGGCCGAGGGCCTTATCGACGAACTTCATCTTGTCCTGCGGCCCATTCTTCTGGGTAAAGGCGAGCCGCTATTTGCCGGCCTTGACCTTCGCGACCTCGGCTACAAGGTCGACAAATGGCTCGTTGGTGAGCGGGCGATCCACGTTACGATTAGCAAGCAAGACTAACGTTGAATTCGCTGTCAGGCCAATCGCTCCGGGGCGAAAAAAGATGAATCGAATCTTGATCTCAATAGCATCGGCCGTCCTTTTCGTGGCGTCAACGTTCGCGCAACTCGATCAAGTTAGATCGATTCGCGAATACCGAACGGCCAACGAGCATCGGCTCCTCCGTGACTTTGTCGAAATACTCTCCATTCCTAATGTTGCGTCGGATACGCCCAACATTTATCGAAACGCCAACTACTTGATGGGACTGATGAAGGAGAGCGGATTGGATCCGCGTCTTCTCACCGCCGCCGACAAAAATACTCCGCCCGTGATTTACGGCGAATGGCTCACACCCGATGCAAAGCAAACTTTGATAATCTACGCCCATTATGACGGACAGCCGACCGACCCAAAGCAATGGACAGGCAGCGAGCCGTGGGTACCGATGCTTCGGTCGGCGCCGCTTGAGAAAGGCGGTGCGACGATCCCGTTTCCTAAAACGGGAGAGAAGATCAATCCGGAATGGCGGCTGTACGGACGTTCGGCTTCGGACGACAAGGCGGGAGTCTTCGCCATTCTAAAGGCGTTTGAGTCGCTAAAAGCAAAGAATATTCAGCCGACGGTCAATATCAAGTTCCTTTTTGAGGGCGAGGAAGAGGCTGGCTCCCCGCACCTTCGCGAGATCATTTCAGCTAACAAAGATTTGCTTAAGGCTGACGCTTTCATCGTCTGCGATGGACCGGTTCATCAGTCGGGGCGAAAGCAGGTTGTGTTTGGCGTTCGCGGCGTCACGAGCGTTGACCTCACGGTTTACGGTGCTAACCGTTCGCTTCACAGCGGACATTACGGCAATTGGTCGCCAAATCCGGCATTGACGCTGGCCAAACTTTTGTCATCGATGAAGGACGAGCGGGGCAATATCACGGTCAAGGGCTGGGCGGACGATGTCGAGCCCCTCGGGCCGGTAGAAAAGCGGGCGATCAGCGAAGCCCCCAAGTACGACGAAGAGTTAAAACGGCAACTCGGTATTACCTACACCGAAGGCGGGGGTAAGAGCTTGTTGGATTTGATCAACCTGCCGTCGCTCAATATCGACGGCATGAAAAGCGGCGACGTGGGTGCGTTGGCACGCAACGTCATTCCGGCGACCGCGAACGCTGTGCTGGATCTCCGTCTCGTTAAAGGTAACGACCAACTGCGGCAGGTCAAAAAGCTGAGAAAACATATTGAGTCTCAGGGTTTTTATGTCCTCGATCACGATCCTACCGAGACGGAACGGCTTGCACATCCATTTATTGCCAAATTTATCCACTTAAAAGGTGGTTACAACGCCCAGCGTACGCGGATGGACCTGCCCATCTGCCTGCGTGTGATCGACGCAGTTCAAGCCGCCTCGAAAGAGCCGGTTGTACGGATGCCCACGCTCGGCGGCAGCCTGCCGCTATCGATCATAAGCGACACGTTGAACATTCCAACCATAACGGTGCCGATAGCAAATTACGATAACAATCAGCACGCCGAAAACGAAAATATCCGGCTCCAAAACCTATGGGACGGGATCGAGATATTTGCGAGCCTGATGACAATGAAGAATTAGCCACAGAGAACACAGAGGTCACAGAGACGAAAGGACAGGTCTTTTATGTTTTTCTCTGTGCCCTCTGTGGTAAAAATTCCTAGCTGATTTTTGCCAATTTATACACACCAGTAGAGAGACGCCCGGCAAAGCCTTCATCCACGAGCTGATGATTCGCTTTACCCGATTCCCAGCGTTGAAAGCCGAATTTTCCGGAAAGTTCGCCAAGCAGCGTCATGCCGCACATTTGCAAGTAGGTTCGTCCCAACTCGCGAACGGCGTCCTCACGCGGCAATTTGATCTCCATTTCCTCAGGAAACCGGGCCTCGGCGAGCGTCCAGATATAGGTAAATTTTGGCACATAAACGGCCTCTTGCGGGACTACCTTCATACGGCGTTGAAGTTCCTCGATCGCATTTGTGAGGATTTTTTTGTCTTTAAAACCACATTCCTCGCGGAGATCGGCGGTCGCCATCTCCCATTCCTTGCGAAGCACTTTTAGCACGACCTGAGCCTCCTTTGAGAGAATGCCGGTCTCGCCTTTACGCGAACAGCCCCAGATTGCGTTAAAAACCGGGATCATTCGCGGAGCCAGAAACCACGATTTGCCTTTAATGAGCTTAGCGTAATAGACCTTGCCGCGGGCCATGACCTCGTCTTTCAGGACCCAAGCCCGGCTTGCTTCGAAATCTTTTTGCACATTGCGCGGCATATGGGCGTCGCGGCGGCCGCAAACGGCGATATAGACGGACGGAAGATTTTTGCGGGCGTCTGTCAGCCCGAGACAAAAGCCGAGATCCTCGACGTGTCGCTCGACGGCCTCAGCCGAATCCACCTTTAGCGACTCCTCACGCCGCCATTTGCGGTCGCGATATTGTTCGATCTCCTCGGGAATCTCTCGCATGGGAACATTTAATCACAGAGAACACAGAGAAGAAAAAAAGGACGGGCAATCTAATGACTGCCCGTCCCATATTTGTAAATGCCGACTAGCGGCAAATTGTCTTATTTCGAAGGAGCCGCTGCCTGGATGGTAATTACAGAACCCTTTGGCAGCTGAATATCACTGCGGCCCTGGGCGGCAACCGATCCCGCACCGCCTCCGGCACCGATTATCGCACCGATCGCCGCACCCTGGGCGCCGCCCGCGATCGCGCCGATCACCGCGCCGATCCCGGCTCCGATGCCGCCCCGTTTTGCTGTCTGCCTCGTTTGATTGTCACCCCTGGCGGTCCCTTCGTTGTCGACCTGAACAGCTCTGCCGGTCACGTCGGTTATGCCTCGCAAGGTGGCGGCAAAGTCATAAGTTTGCCCGTTTCGCAGCGTGATCTTTTCAAAATTGAAGACAATATTTGACTGCCCGGTGACCCTTCCCGAACGGTTGATGCCCGTTACATAACCCTCGACGGTCGCGCCGCGAAATTCGTCCGGCGACTGCACCGTCATACGAAAACGGTCGTTGTTTTGCGACACCTTTGTATTGATCTCGTTCTCCAAAATGCCAGTCATCATCGTGCCGTTGGGAACGGTATAATTGCCCGGCTTTACCTGTACCGTTCGGGGCCCCGGCCGATTGCCATTTGGCAAACCGCCATTTGTGATGGTGCCCGAATTGTCGTTATCCGAATAACTGCCGTTCGGGTCCGTGTTGGTGTTGGTCCCGCCAACGTTTCCGCCTGCGGGAATGCCGAGTTTCGCGACCGAGTCGGTCTTGTTATAAACGCTTTCGGCAAAGACCGTTTGGTTCAGATAGTCGGTCGTGATCCGGCGCGAGACCTTCATGCCCTGGCCGTTGCTTACCGAAGTGAATGTGATTGTATAATCCGTCTCACCGCCTAAGGAAGATACAGTCAAAACCTGTCCGCTCAGCGTCGCGCGAAGCCGGATGGTCTTGCCGGTCGCCGATGTTTCGATCTTTTCGCGGCCGTCGGCTGTAAATGTCATGGGCGCGACATTTGTCGTAGCCAGCGTGATCTGGGTGCCGCGGATGTCGAGAGCTATCTGTTCCGGCGATTCAAGCTTGTCCTTTAGATCCTGGCGCTTATCATTATTCACATTTGTATCCGCAATGATATCGTCGATATTCTCGCTGCGTTGGTGATCAAGGTCATATGTGCCGGAGAGGCCTACATTGGCTCTATTTGTCTGAACGGGCTGCGTATAGGGCGGATAGTTTTTAACGCCCCGCGGGTCATTCCATTTATTTACGACACCGTAGTTTGCCGCAAGCCGGTCGAGCTGTCTCTGAATTGCTGTCCAGTCGTCTTCAACGCCCCGGTTTTGCGGATTTGCTCTGAGAAAATCGCTGATGGGCCGGGCGGAATCAATGATCGCTCTCACATCGTCAGCATTCTCCCTTTTACGGTCAAAATTGTCCTGAAAATGCCAGAGGTTATCGCGCATCGTGCGTACGGCGTCCGTGATATCGGAAACCCGCCCATTATTAACCGAGCTGCTCTGCATTTGATAATGGAGATTCGATTCAAAATCGTCGAGTTTTGAATTCAAGCTGCGGACCGCGTCGCGGACTTCCTTGTCGTTCCGTTTCTGAGCTTCGGCGAAACCCGCCGTGCCCATAACAAAAGCCGCGAGCATCGCAATTCCGGTAAATAAATTTCTATAATTATTCATAATTGCCATCCTATAATCTGAGCGATCGGGCGCGCACGAACCCTCAGCTTTATGAGGCATTTTCTGTGCCAATGGTTGTTTGGAATCCACATATCCGCTCACGGATTATGCTAAAATCGCGGGTGAACCAAGCAAAAATATTATGTCAGGAAACATATATAAAGCCACTGTAAGATACGCGGGGGACGAGTTTTTTATCGGCACGCCGCCGAGCGGTCACGCCCAAGCTATTGATACCAAAGGTGATAGACGTGCCGCTCCAACCCCTGTCGAGATGCTTCTTGTTGCCGTTGCCGCCTGTACGGCGGCGGATGTTATCTCGATCCTGCTCAAAAAGCGGCAGGATGTGACCGATTATAACGTCGAGATCGAAGGCACACGGGCCGACGATCATCCGCGTAAATTTATCAAGTTTCACATTAACCATATCGTGCACGGGCGCGGCGTTTCGGCCAAGGCCGTCGAGGATGCCATCGAACTTTCTGATACAAAATACTGCTCGGTCGCCGCGACAGTCCGCCCGACGGCCGAGATCACTACAAGTTATGAGATCATAGACGTTCTAAAATAGATGGACCACAGAGACACCGAGACACAGAGATTAAATAGGATAACCGAGCAAGTTATCGGCGGCTGTATTGAGGTTCATCGAGCACTTGGGCCGGGTTTGTTGGAGTCGGCCTACGAAGAATGTGTATGTTATGAGCTATCTCAAAGCGGGTTGGCTTTCGAGCGGCAGGTAAAACTGCCGATAGTCTACAAAAATGTGAAGCTTGAATGCGGCTATCGGATGGATGTGGTCGTAGAAGGAATACTCGTTCTGGAAATAAAGGCTGTTGAACGACTCATTCCTGTTCATGAGGCTCAATTGCTCTCTTACCTAAAACTGGCAAAGAAACCAATTGGCCTTTTGCTTAATTTTCATGTTCCTGTGCTGAAAGATGGCATTAAGAGAATAAGAAATTGAATTCTCTGTGCCTCTGTGTCTCTGTGGTTATTGCTTATTAGGAAGGTGCAAGATGAAAACGAAAATATCCATATTGTTGTTATTTTTACTGGCTTTTCCCGCGGCCGCAATCGCCCAGGATATCGATCCGGCGGCGCGGGCCGCGCGATGGCGGGAATTCAGCAAAAAAGGTTTCGAAAAATTTAACTTTGCAAAAACGCGGCTTACTAAAACACGCATTGCCAAGTTAAAGGAAGACGAGAGCGCTGATGATTTCGCGCTGCTTCGCGGTGTCGTTTTTGGCAAACACGGGCGCGTTTTTAAGGAGCGTTCCATCCAGGACTATCTTGAAAAGCAGGCATGGTACAAGCCGAGCAATACGTTTAGCAACGCTGTTTTAACACCGGTGGAACGTGCAAATCTCGACCTTATCCGAATTACGGAGGCCGAAAAACATCCAACGATCGAACCCGGCGATATGCGCGTTTGGCGTGCAAAGCTTATCGGTGACAATAATCTCAGAGATTATACCGGTGCTGAGCTGACGATCCTCGGTGCTGAGATCGAGGCACTTCACGGCAAAACATTTAGCGAGGAATGGCTACAGAAATACTTTGACGAGCGCTATTGGTACAAACGAAATGCGGCTTACGATCCAACCGTTCTTACCGAGATCGAACGAAAAAATATCGGGCGGCTGATCGCCGAAAAGGAGAAGAACCGCAAAACCGCCATCTCGATCGGCGATATGGATAACTTCCAGAAAGTCGCGCTTACCGAGGACAAACTCGGGGGGCTCAGCCTGCTCGATCTGCGGATACTTCGTGAGGAGTTTTACGCCCGGCATGGCAAGAAATTTGACGCTCCCGGGATTCGTGATTATTTCAATTGGCGCGACTGGTACAAGCCCGCCAAATACCAAAAGGCGATAAAACTTAACAATATAGAGCAGCAGAATGTAGATCTGCTGGCCGCCTACGAGGCAAAGCTGCGCGAAAAACTCTCGACGGAACTCGTGACCGACGACACGCTGGGTGCCCTGTTTGCGGAGGACCTCCGCGTCCTTAGAAACGAGATCTACGCCCGTCACGGGCGCATGTTCAAGGACCCGAAACTCCAGAAATATTTTGAAACGCAGGCTTGGTATAAGGCCAATCCTGAATTTAAGGACGATCAACTCGGCGAGATCGAGGTCAAGAACCTCGCCAAAATAAGAGAAGCGGAGGAATCGGCTACGAGCAAGTTCTCGGAAGCCGAAGGCTGATAAAGCCATACCTCTGTTCCGCGTGCCGGAACCCTAACGAGTAGATAAAATAGACAGTAAGTTTCGGGAGCGGCCCGGGCTGTTTTCATGACCCGTTCGAGTTCAGATTCGGACGGGTTTTTGCTTGGCTTTCTTCGGCCAAACTGGCTAGAATCAGACAACGATTCTCTTATGGAAATAATATGAAAAAAGCACTTGGTTTCTTTTTCCTGCTCGCCGCGCCGCTTGCTGCTTATTCCCAGGTTCCGGTAAACGCCGCCGTTCAGATCCTTAAGGCCGAGGACGCGCGTCGTTATGACGACGTGCTCAGAAACCTGTTGTCCTCGCCGAACGCCAAGATTCGCGAGCGTGCGGCCCTTGCCGCCGGACGCATCGGCGACGACAAGGCCGTGATCGATCTGGTTGCGATGCTTGCGGACAGCTCGACAGAGGTCCGCGCGATGGCGGCATTCGCGATAGGCGAGGTCGAATCCATTAAAGGCGCCGATCCTATACTGAGTGTCATGAAAGACCCGAAAACGCCGAATGAGGTAAGGGCACGTATGGCAGAAGCCGCCGGAAAAATCGCAGCGGCGAATACAAAAGATGAAAAGGCCAAAGCCCTGGGAGCCGCGATACTGGATGTTTTGAAGGCAGAGGATAACGGTAAGTCTGCTCCCGATGTGAATGTTGTCCGGCTCGGGCTGACGGCCGTTTTGCGAGCGCGGCCTGCCGGCAGCGAAGAGATCGTCCGGAAATTTCTTGCCTTTACGGACCCGGACATTGTCTGTGATGCGCTAAACACGTTGGCCAGACTGCGAGCGAAAAATGCCAACCGGGACGCTCGCGATCTACTGGCTACGAGTGTTCATGCGATGGTTCGCGCTAACTCCGCCCGCGTACTCGGTGCGGCTGAAGACAAAGATGCGTTTGACGTGCTGCTCAAAGCCGCGACGACGGATGTCGACTCGCGGGTGCGTGTGTCCGCGATCCGCTCGCTTGGGTCGCTGAAAGATGCAAAGGCTCTTGACGCCCTCGTCGATCACGGGATCGGTCTGCTCGCCGACACGAAAGGTATTGAAAATACGGCTGAGAAAAGCGAATTGCTCGAACTCGTATCCGCGTTGGCACGGATCGTTCCGAATTCGAATAACGAGAAAGCCGTCGGCATTATTCAGGGCGTTCGAGTCACGGACCGGTTCCGCTCCCCCGAGTCGGAGATCGCCCTGGCTACGGTTGCTCCGGTCAAATATGTTGCTAATTTTCGCTTGATGAAGAGCGGCTACGGGGACCGGCGCGTAGCGGAATCTTACGCCCAGGGCATCGGGGTGATAGCTGCGTCGAAGGACGATGCCTTGAAACGCAAGGCGCGCGAGGCTTTGATGGTGTTCGTTGACGGTATGAAAACAAGCGTAAAGCCCTCGTATCAGGTAGAGATCACCAAAGCTATGCCTGAACTGCAGGGAGCTGTCGCTGCCTTTAAGCCGGATAATCTCGATCAGATGTTGCGAGAGGCGCTTACTAATGACGATGTAAACATCCGGGCCGCCGCGGCTGGGAGGATCGATGATCGCCCCGCGTCAAAGGAGAACGTTGAAGCATTGAAAAAGGCGTTTACCCTCTCGCTTGTGAAAGATAAGGAATCTGACGATGCTCAGCTGGCGATCCTTGGTGCTCTTAATAAATTAGGTAAAAAAGAAGCCGTCGGAACATTCCTCGTCGCTCTGAACGCGCCTGATTATCTGGTTCGCAAACAGGCTTTTGAGCTGCTGGCCGACAAAGATCTGCAACGGGATTTCCCCGGCATCCCGGCGAGCCTGGAGAACGCCCGTTCAAAACACAAAGACCAGGTCCTGCCTTACAGTCCGGGATCGGGTACGAAGCTCGGTCAGGTTTTGAATGCCGAGGCTGACTACCATAGGGCGATTTCTCGCAAAAACGGCTCCGTCAAAGCTGTTTTGACGACCCAGAAGGGAACATTCACTATAGTGTTTACACCCGAGGATGCGCCGCTGACCGTCGATAATTTCGTCAAGCTCGCACGCTCGGGCTATTTTAACGGCGTCGAGATCCATCGCGTCGTGCCTAATTTCGTCATGCAGGACGGCGACCCGCGCGGCGACGGAAACGGCGGCCCCGGCTGGTCGATCCGTTGCGAAGTCAATATGCTGCCGTATGATCGTGGGGCCGTCGGGATGGCGCTTTCCGGCAAAGACACCGGCGGCTCGCAGTGGTTCGTCACGCATTCACCGCAGCCACACCTCGACGGCGGCTATACCGTCTTTGGTCACGTGAACGAAACCGGCATGAAAGTCGTAGATAATATCGTCCGCGGGGATAAGATTTTGAACGTCAAAATTATTGAGGGAAGTTTAACGCGGGGTACGCAGAGTACGCAGAGAAAGAATAGGTAGAAATCACTAGTTGAATCATCTCTGCGACCTCAGCGTTGAAATCTATGCAAGATCTCCAGAAATCAAAACAGATCGAGGTCGAGAAAAGCCTCGACGATCTGGCGTTTTATCTTGACGACCTGTTTCGGATACCCGGCGTGGGCTGGCGTTTTGGGCTCGATGCGATCATCGGCCTAGTCCCGAACGTGGGTGACACGCTGACATCATTTGCATCATTTTATATCCTACTCGCCGGCGTTCGATACGGCGTGCCAAAGATCACGCTACTCCGCATGGCTTTTAATATAGCCTTGGACTATCTGGTCGGCTCTATCCCGTTGGTCGGTGATGCGTTCGATTTTGTTTGGAAAGCCAATAAGCAAAATATGAACCTGATCCGCACCCGTGCCGTCGGCCAAGGCAAGGGCAAAACGAGCGACTACATCTTTGTTTTTGGATTGATAGGCCTGCTGGTCGGCTTGTTGGTCTTGTCGATCGTTGCCAGTATCTACATCATCGCCTACCTCGCGACAGCGATAACAAACAGCACTTTCTAAAGAAATATTAGTCGCAGATAAACGCCGATAACGCAGATAAGAAAATCGATCTTTCCCACCTGCGTTATCTGCGGCTGAATATTCTTAAGCGGCCCCTATTTTTAATCGAAGCGGTCAAGGTTCATCACCTTGTTCCACGCTGCTACGAAGTCATTTACAAATTTCTCCTGAGAATCGCTGCATCCGTAAACTTCAGCGATCGCTCGAAGCTCGGAGTTCGACCCGAAGACGAGATCGGCACGGGAACCGGTCCATCTAGGCTCGCCGGTTACGCGGTCACGGCCTTCAAACACTTGCCCGGAATCATCAGCCGGTCTCCAGGCCGTGTTCATATCGAGAAGATTGACGAAGAAGTCGTTGGTTAGCGTTTCGGGACGGTTAGTAAGAACGCCCTGTTGCGATCCGTCATAATTTGTGCCGAGGACACGCATACCACCGACAAGAACGGTCATCTCCGGCGCCGTCAATGTCAGCTGCTGTGCCTTGTCAACCAGCATTTCCTCGGCCGGGGTTCGGTGATGGCCTTTTTTGTAGTTTCGGAAACCATCGGCCTGCGGTTCGAGGTATTGGAACGAATGCACTTCGGTCTGTTCCTGCGATGCGTCGCCGCGTCCCGGGGTAAACGGCACGGTCACATCGTAACCGGCATCCATTGCTGCTTTTTCAATGCCTGCGCAACCGCCCAGGACGATCATATCGGCGAGCGAGACCGTCTTTCCGAAGTCCTTACGGATGCCTTCGAGCGTCGTCAGTACCGTTGCCAGTTGGAACGGGTTGTTGACCTCCCAATTCCGCTGCGGTTCAAGGCGAATTCGCGCGCCATTAGCGCCGCCGCGTTTATCGCCGCCACGGAACGTCGATGCCGAGGCCCACGCCGTTGATACGAGTTGGGATACGGAAAGTCCAGAATCAAGTATCTTGCCCTTTAGTGTGGCAATGTCCGATTTGTCTATCGGCGAACCGTATGGGATAGGGTCCTGCCAGATCAGCTCTTCCTCCGGTACCTCGGGCCCAAGATAACGGCCTTTCGGTCCCATGTCGCGATGCGTGAGTTTGTACCAAGCACGGGCGAATGCGTCTGCGAATGCGTCGGGGTTTTCCAAAAAATGCCGCGAGATCTTTTCGTATGCCGGATCCATACGCAGCGCCAAATCTGTGGTCAGCATCGTCGGCAGGCGCTTTTTCGACGCATCGAATGCATCCGGTATCGTCGGGTCGGCGTCCTTAGCAACCCACTGCTGGGCCCCGGCCGGGCTCTTGGTTAGCTCATATTCAAAACCGAACAGGTTCTCGAAGAAGTTATTGCTCCATTGGGTTGGCGTGTTGGTCCAGGTCACTTCCAGGCCGCTCGTGATCGTATCGCCGCCCTTGCCCGTGCCAAAACTGTTATCCCAACCGAAGCCCTGCGCCTCGATGCCCGCAGCTTCCGGTTCGACAGCGACATGATCGGAAGGGGCAGCGCCGTGCGTCTTGCCAAAACTATGGCCGCCGGCGATTAACGCGACGGTTTCCTCGTCGTTCATGGCCATGCGGCCAAATGTGTCGCGAATGTCGTGGGCCGCAAGAAGCGGATCGGGATTGCCATCGGGCCCTTCGGGGTTGACATAGATCAGGCCCATCTGCACGGCTCCAAGCGGATTCTCGAGTTTCCGGCTGTGGATGTCTCCATCCGCATCGTCGTCGGACACGAGCACGCCGCCATCCTTTTCGACGCCTTCGGAACCGTGATTGTAGCGGACGTCGCCGGCCAGCCACGTGGTTTCGGCTCCCCAGTAAACATCCTGATCCGCCTCCCATACGTCCTCGCGCCCGCCGCCAAAGCCGAACGTCTTAAAGCCCATCGTTTCCAGAGCGACATTACCTACGAGGATGAACAAGTCTGCCCACGAGATCTTGCGCCCGTACTTCTGTTTGATCGGCCACAAGAGTCTGCGGGCTTTATCCAGGCTTACATTGTCCGGCCAGCTGTTGAGCGGAGCAAACCGCTGCTGTCCCCGTCCGCCGCCGCCGCGGCCGTCGCCGATGCGATACGTTCCGGCGCTGTGCCAAGCCAGGCGAATAAACAACGGCCCGTAATGCCCAAAGTCTGCCGGCCACCAATCTTGCGAGTCGGTCATCAGAGCCGCAAGGTCCTGCTTAAGGGCCGCATAGTCGAGCGTCAAGAACTCCTTAGCGTAATCGAAATCCTCACCCATCGGATCGGATTTGCCTGAGTGCTGCCGAAGTATGTTCAAATTCAACATCTTGGGCCACCAATCACGGTTCGAGCGCGTACTTTCGGTTGTAAACTTTATTGCTCCGCCCGTGAACGGGCATTTTGAGCCATTACCATTCTGTTCTGTGTCATTTCCCATTGTGCTTTACCTTTTATTTTGGATGTTTTTCGAAATATTTACGTTATGCCGGAAAAAGATTCTAAACCTCCCGTTTTCGTTTCCCGTCATGGACTTTATAAATTTGCCTGACCAGGCTTCCAATCGGCCGGGCAGAAGCCGCCGGTTTGCAGAGCTTGCAGCACGCGGAGAGTTTCATCGACCGAGCGTCCGATGGCCGGGGTGTTGACGACCGAATATTGTAGCACTCCATCGGGATTGATGATGAAAAGGCCGCGGAGTGCGATATTCGCTTCCTCGATGAGGATGTTGTATTGACGCGCTAACTTACCACCCGCGTCCGAAGCGATCGGATACTTGATCTCGCCGATCCCGTTATTTTCCTTTGGCATTCGCAGCCATGCGCGGTGAGAATGAACAGAATCGGTCGAAACGCCGAGGACGTCCGCTCCAAGCCCCTTAATCTCGTCAAATCTATCCGAAAAGTGCGTTAGGTCTGTCGAACAGACACCCGTAAAATCGAGCGGGTAAAAAAGCATGATGAGCCATTTACCCTTATAGTCCGCTAACTTTACATTATCTTTCAGTGTTTCGATATTCTTGGTCGACGACAGATTAAAATCCGGCGCGGGCTGGCCGACCTTGGCCAATATGCCCGGGTTTTCCGTTGCGGTTCCTGTTCCTGTTGACATGTTTTTTTCTATCTCCTTGTTTATTTATTTTCACCGCAAAGACGCCGAGTCGCAGAGAGCCTTAGAACAATTGCTTCTGTTCTCTCTGCGTCTTTGCGTCTCTTCGGTTCAATCTTTCTCAATGCATTCGGGGCATACGCCCCTCAAAGTAAATTCGAGCGACTCCGGCTTAAAATTCGAGATCGCTGCCGCTCTCTGCACAAGCTTCTGCGGGTGGTCCATCTCAATATCGGCCAGCTTTCCGCACTTTATGCAGAGAGCATGGTCGTGCCGCGACGTGATCCGGTCAAACCGGCTCGCGCCGTTGCCAAACTGTATTTCGGCAATATGCCCCGCATCCTTCAAAAACCGAAGCGAATTGTAAACCGTCGCAAAACTAATGCTTGGCAGCAAGGCTTTCGAGTTTACAAACACCTCATTCGCCGTCAGATGCCCATCCGAGTCACGAATGACCTGCAAGACAACTTCCCGCTGCTTCGTCAAACCCAGATCTTGTATCATTGCTGCATCCATAGCGTTCCAAATTAGATTTAGAATAATTCTAATTCTAAAGTTTGTCAAGAGTGTTTTATTTTTTTTTTGATCAGGGAGTAGGTTTGGGGGATGTATGTCGCCGAATTAACATTCCACGGATCTCGAACGCAATGGGACGAAGAGTATGCTCGCCGCTCTCCGCGTCCGCGTCCGATTCCGGACCCGGATCCGTTCGATACGCTTTTCAAAGGGCTAGATGGGGCTCTTGCCGATGCCTCAATCTCCTTAACATTTTACGAAGAAGCTCTGCGCAATCGACTTAACATCCCGTCTCGGGAAGAAAGAGATGTTGAACGAGCCCGAATGATGTCACGAACAGCGGAAATCGAAGAGGAGATGGTGCGTAATGCGGTAACGCCCAAGGACTTTCGGGCGGAAATGAAGTTGGGACAAAGAGTCAGAGCAGATGCCATGCGAGCGTATCAGCGTGAAAAATGGAATAACGGCGAACTTCCCTCATTCTACGCGGGTCGAATGCCTACGCTGTATGCCAGAAGTTTTGTTTTTTCCATGGACCAGATCGGCGGATTCCTAGCGTCCCTTTTTACCAAGGTAAAACTTGCGAGAAGTTGGCCGTGGATCAACGCCGATGAGCGCTTTAGTTTAGATCGAACGTTGAGCCGACTAGACAAATGCGTGAGCCGTTTTGAAACAGCCTTTCCAGACTTAACTGGGATCCGAGATTCGCTTGCTCATTTTGAAGATCGAATTCAACTTTTTGGCAAAGACAAAGTTACTCGAAAACCAAAAACCCGTGTCTTCGATCCTCCGACGACGGGCATTATCTTTATAGAGTTTGGATCACATTATCAGGGCGGCCCGTTCAAAATGTTATTGGCGAACGGGGCTCATGGCTCAGTGGATATTACACCCACGAGCCTCCAGGTCGCCCAAGAATGCATACAGGAAGCGATTGACGCATTCCAGTGGGATCGAGGCTCGGAGCACCAAAGCCCCTACTAGAGAGCAACAAACAAACGCAAAAAAGGGCGGGTTGTTATACCCGCCTGAGTCATGAGGATCAAAACATCGGAAACTTACGGCTTGATGCCGGAAGCTGATACAGTTCTCGGGGTTGCCACAGGTCTTGCCGCCGTCGTCGGCCGGGCCTCGAACCTTGCCGGAGCGGAGGTGCGATAGACGGCTCCCGCCTGGCCGATCTTTTTATACTCGGTCGGCACGCTAAAGAGCGACGGATCGGGCTCGCTGCGGACGATATTGGTAAGCCGATAGGTTTGCTCGCCGGAACGCGGATCGGTGGTCTTGGAATAAACCGTAACGCCCAGTTCCTTTGAATACCAGCGTTCATAAACGACCTCGATCTGACGCTCGTTGCCGATGGCATCGGCGGGGATGATCGTTACGCGTCGGATTCCTTCGGCCGAGACGCCCTCGAAATCGCGGGTGCCGAGTTCTTCGGTTTTTACTTCATATCGAGTTTTTGCAGTAGTCGGGAATCCCTGGGCAGCAACTGCAAACCCCTGGCCGTAAGCTACAGTGTCGGCGGTGGCCATCGCTCGAAGGGTCGTGGGGGCTGTAGCGGCGATGCTCGCGGTTGGAACCAATTTGCCTTCGGCCTTGAGCTTGGCTATTAATTCTTCCGCCGCTTTTTGGTTCGTAACCGCAGCTGTTCCGGTAACAGTTACACCTTGGCCGGCTGAACTCAGCTCATAAACCTTGGCCGTTTTAAGCTGTTCATCCAGCTCGTATTTCTGACGGATAACCGGGTCCATAATTGAAACGCTCGGAGTGATTGAATAGGTTGTTCCAAGAACACCACCCGAACCGCCGTGGCTCTCGCGGCGGATTCTGCCTTCGCTGTTTCGATACATCTTGCCCGTTGAGTTATGGACTATGCGATTGCCGTCTGCCAGCATCTGTACGCTCTCATTGACCTCTTCGGCCGAAAACGGCGAGTTTTTAATCGAGTTCTGCCTAACGGCAGACTCCGCCAGCACTTTTGCCGCCTGATTAAGTTCCTGCGCCGCCTTTGTAAGAACCAGAGGCTGCGCGGGCATCGGGGCTTGAGGTGCCATAGGCGTATCCTGTGCCAACGCGGAGCCGGCGGCTAGCGCCAAGACAAAAAATCCAACATATATCTTCATAAGTCTCTCCTTTCCTGATAACTAAAAATCTATTTGATCACGCGAATTGCTCGCGTTACGCCGTCGGAGCCGACAAGCAGGTCTGCCTTTACAGGCCCGTCGTCGTTCTCAAGCGGCAAATTAATTCCCATCGCAAGTAGCGACGACCTTTTTAAATCAACCCTTATAATACGTCCACCTACGGATGTCTCCTCCGGGTCGCCGGCGTATGAAATTGCGTAAAAATTTGCGTCCGGTTCAATATTTGCAGCCTTGCGCGGCCTGCGGACATCGGCATTAGCAGTTTGCCTTTCGACTGCCTTTTCGTATCTAAGATCCCGATCTTGCGCACGGCCCGGATTTAGATTTCTACCTACCACTTGAGGAGGAAGGTTGTCGGGCCGTGCGGCAACCGGCGTTACAGCCGCCGGATGTTGTACTGCATTTGCCGCGATTTCGTCTTTTTCGGTTCTCAACAGGCTCACCGCCGCTATGGCCGCGACGATCATCACCGCAACACCGGCAAAAGCTACGGCATTACGGCGAACGAACGAGAATAAATACGAGCCTGCAAAGACAGTCGCCGCGGGCGTTTTTCCATCCGCCGCGATCCTTTCATTAACAAGGCTGAACAGGTTGGAGTTAGAGAGGATCTTCTCGATATCCGCCGAGGGCAAACTGCCGCGTTCGATCAGTTTTCTCCCGATCAGATCCAGCTCGCTATTTTGTAAATTTCTCTTATTCATCGCCCACTAAAAATGACGGCCTCTGTGCAGCCCCGGTTACAAAATCTTTCGCAACGTCTTTCGCAACGCCGCCCGTGCACGCCATGCCCGTATCTTGACATTAGAGCGCGTCCAGCCGAATACATCCGCGATCTCGCCGACGGTCATTTCCTCGGCGTACAGCATTTGCAACAGCGTGCGGTCGTCAGCCGGAAGGCCGGCGAGCAGCTTCTCGGTCAGATCTTGATCGATAAGTGTTTTTTCGGCAGCGCGGGTATCGTCGGCGGTCAGTTCGAGGATCGATGTGATCTCGCCGTCGCTCAACTCGCAGGTCAGCGTTTCCGGCTTTCGTTTCTGGCTTCGGAGCGTGTCAAAGCTCGCATTGGCCGTTATCCTGACAAGCCAACTGGCGAGCGAACGGTCATGCTCCCCGCGAAATGTGCCCAATTCGGCAAACGCCTTGGCAAAGCTGATCTGGATGATCTCTTCGATCTCGTCCCGCCGCCTAAAATAACGGCTCGCGATGATCGCGACCAGCCGTTTGTGACGGTCGAAGATCTGTTCGAATGCAAATTGGTCGCCGCGGAGAACGAGGTCAACGAGCTGATTATCGGTCCTTTCGACACGGAGGGTCGCATTCGCTGCTTCCGTTTCGGCGCGCTGTATAAAAGTTTCATTCTGCAAAGCCGTAGGGTAACTGCTCATTGGATTTACTTTATTGCCCTGAAAGACCGTCGGATTTACTTTATTGCCCTGAAAGACCGTCGAAAACTAAGACGTACCTGCGCGCCGGCCGGTTACAAGATATTTCCCCTGATCCCGGAACGGTATAAATAAACTTACGTAATTAGTCTTGTTAAGGTTTGCTCTTGGCCGCTGTCTATTGCTTTGAGTGATCGATAACGAGCTTTCGCCGCGCCTGAACGATGAGCCCCTCACGACGCGAGGTGACCTCGATATTTCGTGTCGCTACACCGCGGGTCTCGACTACCGAAATTTTGGGCGTGTATGTGACGACGTAATTGGCGTCGATCATTTTGGCAACCAGTGGTGCCTTGTCGAGCATTTCGTCTCGTGTTTCGGGCAGGATAAATTCGCCGTTGGTATTTTCCGCAATCTTTTCGAGCTGGCCCTGGCTGGTCTCGAGATCCAGCTTTCGCGCCCTTATTGTTTTGAGCATTGCCCGGTCCATATTGATCGTGGGCCCGATCTGTGGAGCGGTAGCCGCGTCGCGGGCACCGTTTGGCAACGTCGCCGCGATCTCGGGCGGCAGCGCCTTTCGAGACGGCGTATTGGATGTGCCCTTGGCGCGCGGCTCAATATCGGCGACCTCCATAGAGGTGTAGCTGATGACATGGACGCTGATGTCGGTCCCGAGCAATCGTTGAAAAGCGTCAAATTTTGCGGACGACTTACCGAGGCTGTCCGTACCGTCCGTGATCAGGACCAGGTGCTTGTTTTCGAGCGAGTTTTTCAATAGAAAATCCGTCGCCAGTTTTAACGCATCGACAAAGGCCGAACGGCGGCCGAAATTGGTCCGTTTTATTGCCGCCAGAGCTTGATCCTTATCGCTTGTCCATTCGCCGACGATCTCGGGTTTGTCTGCGTACTGCATGATCGCGATCGCATCGTCCGGGCGCAGCGAATTGACGACCCCCAATGCGACCCTGCGTGTCTGATCGAGGCTTTTGACCACCCGCATCTCGCCGCCTGTATCCATGACGATCAGAACATTCGCCGGAAGACGCCGGACGCTTGCGGGCTGGTGAAGCACGTTATTTTCGGTGATGACAAGGTCGCGTTCCTTAACATCCCGGAAAAAATTTCCGTTCTCGTCAAAGGCAAGCACGTTGAGCTTGATCTCCTCGGTCACGACACGCAGCATTTCGTCGTCTCGATGGGTGGGCGTCGGCGTAGCCTGTACGCGTCCGCTCTGGGCGGAGGCAAAACTCGCGAATGCAAAAACTAACACAGTAGTGAAAACAAATGATCTGATAAACGGCAAAAACATCTTCATTATTTTCGATATGATGCCCGAAAGCGTCGATAAGTGGGCTGGGTATAGAGACAAATGACAGTCGCCAACGGCGACAGGGGACGTTTCGGGCTTCAGGATCAGAGTTTTGGAAATTCGTCGACAAAATCGAGAAGATTGCCAACATAATCGTTAAAACGGGGACAAACAATTCCGTGAGGGCCGAGCAACTCGTCCGCCACGTTGGTGTCGTAGGTTTGCGAAATAAAGAAATAGGGAACACCGTGATGCGGCAGACCGGTGATAAGGGGCGAAATGCGTGTGTTCAAAAACCATTCGGCAACCCGCGGCGGCGGCGCAAATTCCGATTTGCGGCCGGTCATATCCTTAGCGATAGCGTCAAAAAGCTCGGCGGTCGTCAGTGGCTCCGGATCGGCAATGGCAATGGTTTTGCCTACAGCATTTTTGTCACGGGCGAGGGTCGCGATGGCTTCGACAACGAAATCCACGGGCACCAGGTTGAGCCGGACTTGCGTGTTGCCGACATTCATGATGCGAAGCAGGATCGGAGCCTTTCGCAAATAGTGGATCAAATAATAGATGCCGTCATATTTCGCCGTCTCGCCGGTTTGAGAATCGCCGACCACGACCGATGGGCGAAAGATCGTGACGGGAAGCGTGGCCTTGAGCTTTTCGACCTCCATCTCGGCGAGATATTTGGTTTCTTCGTAATTATTGCGAAATCCGGCATTGTGTTCGAGATCGGTCTCGAGGATATCGCCGAGGCGTTTTCCGGCTACATAGCAGGTCGAGACGTAATTGTACCGGCGAAGATTCTTGACCGAACAAACAAAATCATTAACATTTTTTGTGCCGTCAAGATTGACGCGATACGCTACGTCTTTCGGTACCGCCAGGTCGTAAGCGGCGGCGAGATGAAAAACATCGGTCGTCTCAAACTGTATTGTCTCAAGGTCTGCATCCGATATTCCCAGGCCGGGCTGCGATATGTCGCCCTCGACGATCGAAAAGCTTTCGAGCGGCGTATCGGTCGCTTCGGCGATTTCCTCGACCGCCGCCATAGCCTTTTCGAGAAATTGGGGCTGAACCAGCAAAAAGAACTGGGTCTCACTCTTGGCCAGCTTTTCGACGAGCTTTTCGCCGATAAATCCGGGAAATCCCGTCAGGAAAATTGATTCTCTGTAAAGCATATGGTCAATTTCATTCTATCAATTTCACAGGTCATTTTGGCGAGTGGACCCGCGAAATCGTTGCAAATCAAAGCAAAAAATATTTACATCGCTTTGGGGCGTATGTTAGAGTTTGAGCGCGCTGTAATTGTATGCGAATTCAGGAAATGAAGTCGGGATTTTTGCATCTTAAGAAAAAGATGGAAAATGAACGGCCGGAAAATTATTTCGAAACGCACGCCATTCAGGACGTGATGATTGACCCCGAAACGGGAGATATCTTGCCGCTGGAATGCGATTGCGAGCTGGACGAGCCCTGCTGGGCTGTCGTCTCCTTCGACAAAATAGAGGCCGGCGGGCTCGTCCATGCTCAGGCATCCGAGCTTATTAATGAATTAGACTCGCAGGGCGTAACGGGGCTCTGCATTATTACCGACGAAGCTGCGTCCCGAATGCGTTCTTAGAACTCCAAAATCACTTTCCCGAAACTCTCATTGGATTCAAGATATTTGTAAGCAGTGACTACGTCACCCGCGGCAAAGACCCGATCGACGTTTGGCCGGGCCTTGCCCGTGGCCAGTAGCGGGAACACGTCGTCCGCAAATTTGCGTGTCGCCTCTGCTTTCTCAGCCGTCGTCCGTCCTCGCAGCATTGTGCCGGTGATCGTCAGCCGTTTTTGCAGCGCCATGCCGAGATTGAATTCGGTCGTTCGTCCCGATGTCAGGCCGACAAGTATCAGTCGCCCCTTTAGGGCCAAACTTTCCAGATTTTGTTGAAAATACGCCCCGCCAACCAGATCGAGTATTACATCCACGCCTCGACCTCCGGTACTTTCTTTGACGGCGGATGCGAATTCAGCGTCGTTTCCGGTCAGGATTGCGGCGTCGAGGCCAAATTCTTTACATCTTTCCAGCTTGTCTGCCGTTCGCGATGTCCCGATAACCGTCGCCTCTTTAGCCTTGGCGATCTGCAACGCCGCAAGGCCGACGCCCGAACCAACGGCGTGGATAACGAGCGTTTCACCTTGTTTCAGATGCCCGAGTGTAAAGATCGCGTCGTGCGCGGTTATGAATGCCTCAGGCACCGCTGCGGCCTTAACAAAACTGAGATTGCCGGGTATTTGCGCAAGCAGCGTCTCATCTGTCACGAGAAATTCGGCCTGGGCCTCGCCGGCGGTGATGCCAAATACGCGGTCGCCAATTTCCCA
>JAYVDQ010000244.1:0-3325 GCA_043749325.1 Chloracidobacterium sp.
ACGGCCCGTGGCGAGCGACTTACAAACTACCTGCTGAAGATAGGACTAAGAGCGTAAATCCTGATCAAAATACTGCGAAAGTTGCTTATAGTTTCCAGCTGGTTTTTGATGTCGGGGTCCTTATGGTCTTTATTCTGGTGATTGTCTCTCGCAATTTTAGTTCACCCTAACTAGCTAATTCATAAAGTTGGTTCCATTGCTGATCCGAAAGTAGGACAAACGGCCTTGCTTCCTTGACATGATTGTAGGCTGCCTCAAGGGGCATACCCTGCTGTAGTAGGTATGCTATCGCCAACGTCGGAGCACGTCCGACCCCGGACTTACAGTGAATATATACCCTTTCGCGACTCAGACAGCATTCGTTTAGAAAGTCAATTCCGCTTTCCAAATGTTCGCGAGAAATCTCATCATCATCGTTTGTCGGTAAGTAGAGATAGTTCCCTCCGAGAGTAAGATCATGATTCCTTTCATCAAACTCTTTCTGAAGGCTTATTGAATTCCTGAATCCGGCCCGACGTAAATATCTTTTGCCTAGTTTTCCGTATTTACCGCCAAAATAGATTTGGTCATTTAGCTTGCAATATCGCAATAAGGGAATGCCAGAAACAAATGAAAAGGCCTTTACAAATATCCATTGGACTAAGAAATAATATTCTCGCGATTCACGATGTGCGTTTATTCTTCTGACGATTGCTCTCACAATAACCGTAATTGACCCTAATTTTTTCAAATGCCATTTTGGACCACAAGATCTTCAGAGGCAAGCCTGCTTCCTCAACATCACAGCATCCAATATCTCATAAATTGTTAATTGTAAATCAGGAATAGTCACGGAATCTAATAGCATCCATTTTGTTACCTGCTTTTTGCAATGGGCATCAGGGTCCGGTAGTCGATGATGATCTGGACGACGAGGATCGCGGAGCGGAGCCAGTTCATTGTTGTCCAGCCGGACCACGCCGTTTTGAGGGCTTCGGCCACGGTATGGTGGTAGGCACTCGGCGGCTGGCTGTGGTAAAACTTACAGACGACCACAGATGGAAATCTTTGTTTACAGAAAAGGTACGGAGGCGGTTGAGGAAGGGTTTTCGCGAGACAATCTGCCAAAGCTGCTGGCGGGAAACTAAGCGAAGTGGAGATCAAAAAGGAAAAGTTCAGAGTTCGGAGTTCAGGATTGAAACCGGGAGGCGTGGACGCGATCGATATTAATCTGGCTTTGGTTTTTGCCTATTTGGCGGTAAAATAACGTAGAGATGACGCCAAACGAGAATACATATCAATCCGTTTTATATAGATTGAGCCGCATACCGGTTGAGGCACTTGCGCAGATAGATGCTTATCTGGAAAACTTTGTGCCTGAAAACGGCTCGAATCCGCGAAATCGCGAGGCTATACTTGCTTTGGCAGGAGGCTGGGACGAAATGTCCGAAAGCGATTTTCAGGAATAACTTCATACGCCGTCGTCCGCGACCACCCTGCCGAGAGAACCGCCCCGTCCGCGAAACGCGGCCACCCCTCCTTCGTAAGGCGGGGAGTTTTTAGATGGAAATCTTTGCTTACAGAAAAGGTGCGGAGGCGGTTGAGGAGGGCTTTTCGCGTGAAGAGCTGCCTGGTCTGATTGCCGACGAGACAAATGTCGTCTGGGTCGATCTTCGCGGCGAATCCGAAGAAGACATTGCGCTCACCAAAGACCTTCTCTGCAACGTCTTCAAATTTCACTACCTGACGATGGAGGACTGCCTGGAAACGCGGAACCAGCCAAAGATCGAGGGTTTTCCCGATTATTTGTATTTCATCGTCCACGGCGTCAAGCCGGACGAAACGACGTCGACCAACTTCGTCACCAAGGAACTCGACGGTTATTTAGGAAAGAACTATGTCATTACGTTTCACGTGGAGCGTTTTCAGAGCATCAAGAATGTAAAGGAGCAGCTCCGCACGAGTCCATTTGCCATGCAGCGCGGTCCGGCTTATCTGCTGCATCAGATACTCGACCGGCTCGTCGATCTGTATATGCCGGTGGTTGACGATTTTGACAACTCGATCTCCGAGCTGGAAGAGCGGGTTTTCGGCATGAAAAAGAGCAGCAACGCGGTCCTGGCGGAGATCATGGACGTCCGCCGGAGCGTTGCGCGGCTAAAGCGGATATCGTCACGGCAGTTGGAGGTAATGTACCGGATGTCACACGGTGAATTTCCACTGATTCCGGCAGAGGTCCTGCCATTTTTCCGCGACGTGCACGATCATCTGCTGCGGATCTCGGATCTGGCCGAGAGTTATCGGGATCTGGTCGGCGGTCTGTTTGAGATACATTTCGCGGTCGTTTCGAATAAAACTAACGACATCATGAAAACCCTTGCGGTACTCTCTGCCATCATTCTGCCGCTAAGCCTGATCGCCGGGATTTATGGGATGAATTTCGAAAACATGCCCGAGCTAAAAAGCGAGCACGGTTATTGGCTGACGCTCGGAGCAATGGGATTGATAACCATTGTGCTGCTTTGGTATTTCTGGCGGCGGGGCTGGATCTTTCAAAAAGACGAGGACGTGGTCGAAGTTGAATCTACGCCGGATGATGGCGAAGACTAGCTTTGTTCCAGCAGCCGCTCGACCTGCATATCCCCATATCCATAAACGCCCGCGCGTTTCTTGAATTCGACAAATATCTTGCCGAAATCGGTCTCGCCGCCTGCCTTGATGGCCTTGAGCGTTTCCAGTGGGTGAATATCCTGCATGACGGCAGCCGCGACCACCTCTTTTAAATGCGGGAAACGCGGCGAATCGGTCGTGCCAAGATCGGTAAGCGTATCGTGATCCCGTCGCCGGTATGCCTGCCAAAGAGCGGCCCCAAGCTCGATTTCATCCTCGGTAAATCTGGAACGCAATTCGAAACAAGCCTTGAGATCGTCGGCCTCAAACTTTCCAAAGCCGTCCCAGCGGTCAGCTTCATCGAGGCCGATGGGTTCGACGCGGTAAACAGCCGCGCCGCTATCCTTCAAAAGGGATAGGCAGAACCACATGTTCACGCTGCAAAACAGCTCGTACTCGAACCACAGATTTATCTCGTCGTCGGCAGTAAGGTCGCTCAATTTCGCCAGTTCGTCCGCGACCCTTTCGTGATACTCGATCTCGTCTTCACCGTACTCCGCCAGGATGTATTGGGCCCGTTCATTCCAAAAATCGTCGAGGGTGTCGGCGTAAATCGGGCCGGCTATAAGAGCTTCGCGACAGACGATCATTTCGCCATCAATGCCCGATTTCCTGAATTCACCGGCGACCGAATCGCCCGGCATGACGTGATAGATCATATTGCTAGATAAACCGC
>JAYVDQ010000245.1:0-3206 GCA_043749325.1 Chloracidobacterium sp.
TCAAATTCTTTTGAGGCTCCGCCTCTGTTCCACGAGGCAAGATAGCAGTTTGGTTGGTCGTATTGATCTGAGCGCGGGTCGGAGCTTCGCCGGGAGCAGCCGTCGAATGCAGGATCGCCGTCGCCGGTTCATCATCATTGTCCATGCGGGCTTCACTCGACGCCGGTCCGAACAGCAGTTCGGATCCGTCATCGAGACAAAAGCTCATCGAATCGTCGTTGTAATTTCTCCCGCATTCAGGGCATCGTTTCATAAAATTCTATTCCGGCAAACCCATCCGTTTAAGCAGATCCTTGTATCGCGGGTCATCGCGGAGAGGTTCAAATTGCTGAAACCATCTGATAAGTGTTAACTCTCCACTACGGATTTGGAAGTCTTTTTCCAACCATTCAAATGCCTTGTCTTTCTCACCCAATCCGGCATACACGGCGGCAATATTTCCGCCACTTGATTCCTTTCTTGCGTATCTTTCCTCAAGTTCTTTGACGATGATGTTTGCTTCGCTTCGTTTTCCTGTCACTGCATATCCATTACCCAACAAGGTTAGGTTGGAAATTCCTCTGTTACTCAGCTCCACGGACTTTTGCAAATTTGCTATGGCTTCCGTCTCGCGTCCGAGTTTTAGATATGATTGTCCCAAAAGTGCATAACCACCAAAATAGTTCGGATCGAGTTCAATCAGTTTAAGGGACGTTTCAGCCATCTTCGTAAAGTCGTTCCGAATCATATAGGTCTGCACTACGTTGTTGCCGATGACGAGGGAAAGCAGGTCAAGTTCCTGTGCCTTCCCGATCATCTGAGCAGCTTCATCAAAACGCCCGAGAGATCTCAGCAGAACGCAATACCAGTGGTAGGCAGTTGCATAACTTGGGTTGAGTTCTATAGCCCGTTTATATTCCCGTTCAGCTTCCGCCCATTTCCACAATTTTTGATAGGTCAGTCCCAGCGATGCGTGTGCTTCAGCTAATTGGTCGTCAATCGCTATCGCACGCTCGGCATATGCCTTCGCCTGCGGTATTGCTTCGCTGGTCGGAGTTCCCGCGTATTCAGGCAAAATAACATAACAATCGGCAAGACCAGTGTAAGCAAGTGCATAATTCGGGTCTTTGTCTGCCGCCGCTTTGAATTGCTCAATTGCTTTCTTGATGTTTTCCAACGTCCGCCGGTTCCAGTAATAACGTCCTTTCAAATACGCTTGATAGGCTTCGGGATCTGCCGTTGAGGTTTTGGTTACTTTCGCTGCGTCCGCACCCGAAAGTTTTAATTTGAGTTTGGCCGAAACATCTTTGGCGATCTCGCTTTGTAAACTGACAAGGTCGGACTGCTTGCGGTCATATTGTTCGGTCCAGATCACGTCCTGGGTTTTAGTGTTGACCAGTTCAAGGCTCAACTTCAGGTCGTCGCCGTGCCCGCCTACTCTGCCCAACAAAACGGCCTGTACTTCCAGTTCTTCACCGATCTTCTTTGGCGAAGTTTCCTTACCCTTGTAATAAAAAACCGTGCTTCTAGATTTGACTGCCAGATTCGGAACCTGCGACAGACTCTTTATCAGCGTCTCAGTCATCCCGTCCGAGAGATACTCGACATCGGCATTACCGCTCTCATTAACAAAAGGCATTACGGCGATGGACTCAATCTGTTTGGTTGGAGCAAAATATTTATAGCCGAAGAAACCACCAACAAGAACCAAAACAGCCGCGATCAAGGCCATTAGCGGCTTTGCCGCTCTATTTGCGGAGAAGCTCTGCTTCTCCGCAAGGCGACTTAAACTTTTCTGAGGCTCCGCCTCCGCTCCGCGAGGGAAGATAGCAGTTTGTTCAGTTGTAAGTATTTGGGAACTGGTCGGAGCATCGCCCGGCGCAGCCGTCGAATGTAAGATAGCCGTCGCCGGTTCATCCATCGACGCCGGGCCGAAGAGCAATTCTGAGCCGTCGTCGAGACAGAAGCTCATCGAATCGTCGTTGTAATTTCTCCCGCATTCAGGGCATCGTTTCATAATTGACTCTATTCGGAGAAACCCGCGTTTTTCAACACTTCATTAAAACGCGGGTCGTTGCGCAGTGGATCCATAAATGGGTCGACTTTCATCTGGCCCGTGTGCTGATCCTTTGTCTCGATGGCTTCGTTGAGCGCGGCAAAGGCCTTATCTTTTTCGCCCAACTCCGCAAAGAAGGTTGCCAAAAAAAATGGATAAAGTTTCAGCCGCGTTCGGTCCCCGGTGATCTTCTTGAGGAACCCCGGCCAGTCGCCGCCCGTAAAACTCTCCCGGATAAACTTTGCCGCATCAGGTTCGCCTCTTGCTTCCTGAACTTTGGCAAGCTCCTCGACGGCCTCGGGAAAGTCGCGCTTTTGGCGGTAAACCATAAAAAGCTGCCAGTGCGCATACCAGTAGTTCGGATCCAGATCGATGTTCTTTTTGCTCAGCGTTTCGCTTTCATCGTATTTTTTTTCAAAGAACAACAACCACGCATATTGCTGATTAGTTACCGGCGCCAACGGGTCGATCTCCAAAGCTTGACGGGTGGCGACGCGGGCTTCTTCGAATCTACCCAAGTTCATCAGAAGGTTGCCATACCGGCGATGACCTTCCCAGAACTTCGGATTAAGTTCTATCGAACGTTTTTGCTCGCGTAGCCCGCAAGCAAAATCGTGTTCATAAACATTACAAATGGCACCTAGCACCGAATGCGGCTCGGCCAGGCTGCCGTCCAATTCTATGGCTTTCAATGCAAGTTCCCGGGCTTTCGGCACCGCTTCGAGCACTTGTGGGTAACTGTAAAGGAAGTAGAACCAGTTTGCCTCCGCCAGGCCCGCGTATGCCAACGCGAATTTTGGATCAATGGTAACCGCCTGTTGGTAAAATTCGATCGCCTTCTCAGCGTCTTTTGCCGTGCGTTTACTCCCGTAGAAACGCCCTTTCAGGTACAGTTGATACGCCTCGCTGTTGTCCGTATAAGTTTTGGCAATTCCCTTTGCATCATCGCCTGAAAGCTTTAATTGCAGCTTTTGTGTTATGGTCGCCGCGATCTCACGCTGCGTCGCTAGCAGGTCGGTCATCTTGCGGTCGTATTGCTCACCCCAGAGAAGCGTGTTATTTCGCACATTGACAAGTTCGACACTGATCGTCAGGTTATCCCCGATCTGAGCCAGCCGACCGGTCATTACCGCGTCGACACCAAGTTCGCTTGCGATCTTTGCGACATCGG
>JAYVDQ010000246.1:0-2758 GCA_043749325.1 Chloracidobacterium sp.
GCGGGACAATTCTACGGGTGGGCTTTTCGGCAAAATGATATTATTGTTATGTCGGGCGTCAAAACTTTTCGATGGTCAAAGGCATCTAATTAACCTGAAGACCTAAGAAATTGATCGACAACGAATTAGTAGAGATAATTGCACTCCGAACTTTGACTGGCTTAAGTTAGACATTGCGGTAGACTCAGATAAAACCTGGAGATTTTGTATATGAAGAGATTGTTTTCGACCATCCGCGAGGCGCGCGGGCCTTATTTTCTTATCATCGCGTTGGCGTTGTTCTGCATTTCCACATTCGGACAGCAGGCTCCTGTATCCTTACCGTCCAGCGATGCGGTTGCCGTAAAAGACATAAAAAATCCCGATACTACTGCAAAGCCATCCAGCGGCCCGAAAGTCACGTTTGATGCGAACGAATCAGGCATCGTGTTCGTCGAATCAAACGGCGAAAAGATCCGCATCGATACCATCAAAAAGACTTTTGAGGTTGTTGCATCGCCGGCAATCGACACAAAACCTAACTCGGCCGATCCGCAAACGACCGCTGGCACCACGATAAAACCCGATAACAAAAAAGACCCATACGAGTTTAATAAAGGATGGGAGCCGTATGCCTCGCGGGTCGTAAATATGCCAACGCCAAAGCACGTTCCCAAGGGAACGTGGAATCTCGATTTTACGCACCGTTTTTCCGAGCAGCTCGATCCTCTAAAAACGAGCGCGCGCGACCTGTTCGGACTTGACAGTTTTGGCATTGCGTCGTTCGGCATTACTTATGGGATTACGGACAAACTCTATGCTTCGGCATACCGGTCTCC
The DNA here is from genome assembly GCA_043749325.1 of Chloracidobacterium sp. Taxonomy (GTDB): domain Bacteria; phylum Acidobacteriota; class Blastocatellia; order Pyrinomonadales; family Pyrinomonadaceae; genus OLB17. The sequence goes on from JAYVDQ010000246.1 coordinate 819, forward strand.
TCTTTGCCAGCGCGGTTTGTGTAAAGTGATCGAGCTCGGCGTGGGCTACAACTGGCTTGCACATGACAAGCATAACCCTATCGCTTTGACCACCTATGCAAGCATTGAGGGGAACGATAATTTCACCGAGGAATACACCTACAATCTTCAGGCTATGTTCTCCGGCCGGGTCCATAAGCGTGTTTACCTGTTCTTTTCGCCCGCCGTTCACATCAATTCGAACGGCCAGCGGCGATTCGACCCCCGAGCAAACGATTTCTTTCCGCCGGCTACTGTGGCGAATAGTTTTCGCTTGCCACGGCACGGAGCAACATTTGGCTTCGGCGCGAGCATCCTGATCACGCCAAATGTCGTGGCCCTTTTTGACGTCGCGGCCCGGACGGGTTTTCAACTGGGCCGCGTGAGGCCGATCCTCAACAGCAGCTTTCGCGTAACGGGTTTTACTAATGAATCGCATCCGAGCATTGGCTTTGGCATCCAACGCAACATCGGACAGCACTCGTTTGCTCTGACTTTCTCAAACACACAGGCAACTACGACGAGCCGGTATAATTCAAGCAATCTGGTGCTTTCGCCAAAGCATCTGATAATAGGATTTAACCTGACGCGAAGATTTTGACCATAGCAATATCCGAAAAATTGGAATTAACTATGGTAATTTGGTCAAAAAATATGTTGAAGGACTGAGATGTCAATATGGGATAAATAATGTTATTCACCAAGCCCCGGTAAGGCCGTCCGTTTTGGCTGCGTGAAGTCGCTTTGTTATCCAATGGCACACAGTTTGCGGATTTTTTTCGCGAAAGCACATGAGACCGCCCATCAGTCAATTGCGGGCGAAATTTATTACCCAGGTTTCGATTGGCAGCATGAGGCTTAGCTGATATTCCCAGTTTTCCGAACGCTTTTGATCGATCTAAGCTCGAAATGACAGTGAAAAATACCAAGATCCTGATTTTATTTATTTCCGTTGTGTTCGGAATTGTCGCATTCACGGCCGACCATCGGCTAGTCCGGTCGGTCGCGTCTAATGAAGCTGGCCCACCGGCTGGATACACGGGCGCTCCGGGCGAATCTTCCTGCCGTGAATGTCATGGAGGAAACCCCGGAGCTGGCACATTTGTGATCTTTGCCCCGTCAAAGTACGTTCCCGGGACGACGTATCAAATAACGGTTCGTCACCTGAATTCAAACCCGAATCGTAAAAGTTGGGGTTTTGAGCTAACGGCGCTTTCGGGCGCCGATGCGGCGGGTACATTTGCCAATCTGTCCGGCACGACCCGCACCCTGGATTTTTCTGGCCGGAACTACATTGAACATACCTTGCCGGGTTCGTTTCGTAATCAAACCGGCGGTGCCGAGTGGATATTTAATTGGACAGCTCCCCCAACAGATGTTGGCACGGTAACGTTTTACGCCGCCGGCAATCAGGCGAACGGGGATGGCACGACGAATGGTGATCAGATCTATTTTGCGACCGCATTGGTCGACTTTGACGCTTTGTCCCCAACACCAACTCCGACGCCTACTCCGACCCCAACGCCGACCACAACGCCGACTCCGAGCCCCACTCCTACGCCGACTCCTATGGTTTCAATAACCGTCAATACAAATCCGACAGGCCGGTCATTTACGGTTGACGGTACGACTTACACATCCGCACAAAATTTCACATGGGCAAGCGGCTCGCTTCATACCCTTGCGACCACCACGCCTCAAACCACCGCTGACACGCGTTACGATTGGAGTAGTTGGAGCAATGGCGGTGCAATTTCGCACAGCGTCATGCCGACCGTTTCGACGAACTATGCAGCGAATTTTGATGTGACCCCCCTGGGCGTGACTGTATCCGGGCGGGTTGTGACGGCTGGGTTAGCCGGCCTGAGAAACGCCACCGTTTCAATGACCGATTCAATGGGCGTCGTCCGGACCGCGACGAC
>JAYVDQ010000247.1:0-9008 GCA_043749325.1 Chloracidobacterium sp.
TTCGCGTTCGGTTAGAATGTCACGAAACGGCGTCATGCCGTTGCCGCCGTCGGATATTTGCTTGTAGATCTCGGGCTCGGTTTTGTATTTCAGCTCACCTTCTCTCATGTTCGGTACTATTTTGCCGTCATCAAGTATCTTGCCTTCGCCCTCAGTTCCGTGACAGATCGCGCAATGCTGGCGAAAGAGCGAGGCTTCGTAGCCCTTGCTGTCGGCGATGATGTATCGGTTTGATTTGGAATCAAAGCAGGAAATGAGTCCAAAAACGGCAAATATTAGAATTAAGGTCAGTTTAGCGTGAACCATTTTTGAGGCTTAAAAAAATTATTAAGTTTCACGCATATCCGCTGTGGGCGCAAAACAATTTATTTTACCTCCTCTTTCAACGCACGTTTGAAGATCTTGCCGGTGTTGCCAATCGGCAGCGAGTCGCGAAATTCGACGTGCCGTGGATATTTATTGGCAGCGATTTGTGTGCGGCACCACTCAAGGAATTCCTCGCGGGTCAGTTCGTGTCCCTGTTTCAGCACGACAAAAGCTTTGACTTCTTCACCAAGCCTGTCGTCCGGCACGCCGATCACTGCGCACAATGAGACCGCCGGGTGCGTGATTATGACCTCTTCGAGCTGACGGGGGTAGACGTTGTAACCGCCCCGGAGAATCATATCTTTTTTGCGGTCGACGATCGAAATGTAGCCGTCCACGTCTTTGATCCCGATGTCGCCGGTGTGAAACCAGCCGTTGCGAAAGGCTTCGGCCGTTGCTTCGGGGCGTTTGTAATAGCCTTTCATCACGTTAGTGCCGCGAATGACGACCTCGCCCCGCTCGCCGCGAGGCACCTCGTTATCATCGTCGTCAAAGCACCTTACGTCGACGCCAAAGATCGGCTGGCCGACGGTTCCGGGTTTCGAAGGCCTTTCAAAATGGTTGAATGTCGCGAGCGGGGACGTTTCCGACAGCCCGTAGCCCTCCATCACACGGACGCCAAATCTCTCCTGAAATTCCTTCATCACCTCGACTGGCATCGGAGCCCCGCCCGATGTACAGACCTTCATATTGTCAGCAATACGGCTGATGTCATAGCCGGTTTCGTCGACATATTTGAGCAGCGACCAATACATTGTAGGTACTCCCACCCAAAAATTTACCTTCTCACTGACCATCGTCTCCAGCGTCAGCTTTGCCTCAAAGCGCGGCAGCAGAACGACCCGATTTCCGCCATAGAGATTGGTATTCATCTGCACCGTTTGCCCGGTCGTGTGAAAGAGAGGCAGTGTGATGAGACATGTTTTTTGCTCCATGTCGGTAAAATCCAGCATCGGCAAATGGGTCAACCACGTAGCCGTCACGTTTGACATCAGGTTCAAATGCGAAAGCTCCGCGCCCTTTGGCTCTCCGGTAGTGCCGGATGTGTACAGGATGGAGCAAGTGTCATTGGGAGCGGTCGGGAATATGTCAAAGTCCTCAGATTTGTCAAAGGTAATCTGCGAGAGCGTTTTATGTTCTGGCAGCGGAGACGGACCCCTCATATCTTCGGTCATCACCACGAGATGCTTGCATGCTTCTACCTTGTCAAAAGCCGCTTTTGTCGAGTGCAGCATCGGCAACTCGGTCGAGCCTTGGTAAACAAATACGGCCTTAGCATCCGAGTCGAGCATCTGATACTCGAGCTCATGCTCTTTAAAGAGGACGCAGAGCGGCACGACGACGGCACCGGCTTTCATAATGCCGTAGTAGACCACGGGAAAGTACGGCAGATTTGTGCAGTTGAGAGCGACCTTGTCGCCGTGGCCAATGCCCATTTCGACCAGGGCGTTTGCAACGCGGTTGGAGAGTTTATCGAGTTGACTGTATGTCAGGCGGACACTTTCCCAAACGATCGCCTCTTTTTGCGGCGCGAGCTCCGCGTGGTGCGAAATTATTGAGGCTAAATTTAGAGTTGTAGCCGAGTTTTGCATCGTAGATCTGTTGCTAGTGGATTTCCGGTTTGGTCGATTTTAACTATACCGCACGGGCGGTGTCAAAATTATTAATCTGTGCGGCCGAAGAAATGTTCGTTCCCAGCCGCTGAATAGAGTGTACTCTCCATTCCTCGTGCTGCTCGTGAAAATCGACGCGAAAATGTCCGCCGCGGGATTCCTCCCGCCAGAGGGCGGCCGTTGCGACCAGTTTTGCAAGGGTCACAAAATTTCTCGACGAAGTGCTCAAATTACCCGCCGCGATCTGATCAAATTCTTTCAAAGCTCTTGTAAGCGAATCACGATCACGGATAATGCCGACGCGTTCCCACATGACCCGTTTTATGCGCTTGCGAACTGCTGTCGCGAGTTCGGTTCTGAGTTTCGAGTTTCGAGTTTCGAGTTGGGAATCTAAAAACTTGGAACTTGGAACTCGGAACTCGGAACTATCTTTCGCCGCCGCCTTGCCTGCTCTTGCACCAAAAACAAGACCCTCGAGCAGGGAATTTGACGCGAGGCGGTTGGCTCCGTGAACACCGGTACATGTGACTTCTCCTGCGGCATACAGGCCCGGCAGCGTGCTGCGTCCCCAAAGGTCGGTGCGGATGCCGCCCATGCAGTAGTGCGAGGCGGGCGAGACGGGCAGTATGTCCTTGGCGATATTCAGGCCGTAGCCTAGACAGGTTTCGTAGATCTTGGGAAAACGGTGTTTGAGAAAGTCTTCGTCGAGAGCGGTCATATCGAGAAAGACGCTTCGTGTGCCCGTCCGTCGCATCTCAGCCACAATCGAGCGAGAAACGATATCGCGTGGGGCGAGCTCGGCCCGCTCGTCATAGTTGGGCATGAATCGTTCGCCGTACTTGTTTTTCAGCAACCCGCCCTCGCCGCGCATGGCCTCGGTCAGTAAAAATCTGGGTGCATTTTCAAGATTTAAGGCCGTCGGGTGAAACTGGACAAACTCCATATCCGCCATCTCGGCTCCGGCAAAATACGCCATCGCCATACCGTCGCCTGTAGCAACCGGCGGGTTTGTCGTATGCATATAAAGCTGGCCGGCCCCGCCGGTGCACATTATCACGGCCTTTGAATATATTTCACGCGGAGCACGCAAAACCGGGTCCAGAAACCTTACGCCAACGCAGCGGCCGTTGCGGACGATGAGGCTTTCGGTATTGGCGAAAGGCGTGAGGTTTATAGTTTTTTCCGATCCCGCACGAGCGATCAGCGAGCGAACAAATTCTGCACCGGTCGAATCGCCGTGAGCGTGGAGGATACGCCGCCGAGAATGCGCGGCCTCCTGTCCCATAAGCAATTTACCGCCCTCACGGTCAAACTCGGTGCCCCACTCGATTAGTTGTTTTATGTATTTTGTACCCTCGGTGACGAGTGTTTCGACCGCAAGCGGATCGCAAAGCCCCGCTCCGGCGACTAGCGTATCATCCTCGTGCAGTTCTGCATTATCATCGTCCGAGAGAACGACCGCGACGCCGCCCTGGGCGTATTCGGTGTTGGATTCGCTGGCTTTATCCTTGGTGAGAACTGTGACATTGGCACCGCTTCCGGCAAGCTCGATCGAAGCCCGAAGCCCCGCGACGCCGCTGCCGATGACGATAAAATCGGTTTCAAGTGCCATTAATAGAAAACTTTAGCAAACAAACAACCGTGAAGTCTAAAGCATGGTTTTGATGCTGCCTGAAATTTATTTTCAAGTTTGCTTGACAGCTACGAAGCTCTTCGTATACATTATTCCTACGAATGAATTCGTAGGACGATTATGAAACAACCGAATAAACCAACCTCGGCCGAACTCGAGATACTTGACGTGCTTTGGGAATGTCAAAAGGCGACTGTTCGCGAAGTGTTCGAGACCCTGAGTAAACGCAAAAACACCACCTACACGACGGTCTTGAAATTTTTGCAGATAATGCAGGAAAAGGGCCTCGTCGAACGTGATATACAAGAAAAGGCCCACGTTTATCGACCGCGGCAAACCCAACTGCAAACGCAGACAAATCTTGTGGGCGATCTTTTGGAAAAGGCTTTTCGCGGGTCAGCCCTGAGCCTCGTTCAACACGTTTTGGAAACAAAGCCGGCAACTCGCGAAGAACTTGCCGAGATTCGCCGGATGATAAATGAAGCCGAGGCGAAAGGAGAGATCGAATGAAATATTTTTTCTCTATGTTCTTTCTAATGTTTTTGTTTCCGGCTTTCGTTGTCGCACAAAGCAATTCTAAACAGGCAAAAATCGAAGCCGAAATCAGGCAAGTGATGGAAGATTTGCACAAGGCTTATTTGACCGGCGATAAGGCGTTGTTCGACCGTATTGTTGCCGATGAGTGGATGATAACTTTGGGAAGCGGCACAGTTGAGGAAAACGCTAAAGCTGAGGAAATGTCGAGCATAATGGCATTGGACCCATCGTATATCTTGCGTAATGACGAAGTTAAAGTTCGCGTCTATGGCAACACGGCGATTGTTTCTCGACTAAACACCGACAAAGGCAAATTCGATGGACAAGACATTGATCGCATTTCGCGCATTACCGATGTTTTGGTCAAACGCAAGGAACGCTGGCAAGTTGTTTCAACACATATAACCCGTATTCGCAAGCCGCAACAGCTTTCTGAATGTCAGTTTTCGCGATCGGAGTTCCAGAAGCTGCGTTGGCTTGAGGGAACTTGGCGTGGCTCCGACGGTGGACAAAACGTCTTCTACGAACGGTATCATTTTGTCGACGATACGACTATAGAAATTGAATACTTTGGCAATGATGAGACTCTATCCAAAATCAAACGCAAAGGAAACGTTTCTCTCTTGAACGGAGCGATTCTGCACCGGGACGAATCTGGGGGTTGGTCCGCGACCGCCATTGATGACAAATCAGTTCATTTCGCGCCCAAACAAAATGCAGATAATTCATTCTCATGGGAAAAACAAACTTCAGATCTGTGGCTTGCACGGCTAAAACTTTCTGATCCTCAAGGCAAGAATAACGACAAAGTTTATCGAATGGAGCGCCATAAGCCTTGAGAACGCACGGATGCGTTCCAGAATTGGCGGATTGAAAACTTTGCCTCTGGAGTAGAAATTCATCATAGGAGGTAAATTATGTTAATAAATCGAAGATATTTTATTTGTACGCTGGCTGCGGGCGCTGTTGCGTCGAAGTTTAGTAAAGTTGTTTCCGCTGAGAATTCCCCGCAAATTGCAGTTACCCTTGACGATTTTAACTTGTTCGACACGCCTGTTTTATCGGCAGAACAACGGAACAAAGCGATTCTGGAAGCGTTTCGCGCTAAAAATTTGAAATCCGCAATTTTTGTCGCTGGAAGATACATTGATAACGAAACCAAACGCGATTATCTGAAATCCTGGAGCTATGCCGGACACATTGTTGCCAATCATACTTATTCTCATTTTAATTATCCTGAAACGAGTTTTGAAAGTTTTTCGTGTGATGTTTTGCGCGGCGAAGCCGTCATCAAAGATTTTCATAACTTCCAAAAATACTTTCGTTTTCCATATTTGAAAGAGGGCGACACAATTGAAAAGCGCGACCGGATGCGGCAATTTCTCAAAACAAACGGCTATCGTAACGGCTACGTCACGATTGATGCTTCGGATTGGTATGTTGACAGCCGCCTGCGCGAACGGCTCAAAAAAGAACCGAAGGCGGACACGGCTCCTTATAAATCGTTTTATTTAGAACATCTTTGGGATCGGGCAAAATATTATAACGAGCTTTCACAAAAAGTACTTGGCCGAAGCGTAAAGCATACTTTGCTGCTTCATCACAACGTCATCAACGGCTTGTTTCTCGGCGATGTGTTGCGGATGTTTTCGGAAAAAGGCTGGAAACTGATTGACGCTCAGCAGGCTTTCACCGATTCAGTCTTTTCCGCACAGCCAAATATTAGTCCGGCAGGCGAAAGCATCATCTGGGCGTTAGCGAAGGAATCAAAGAAATTTGAGGGTGAGTTGCGATACCCCGCCGAGGACGGCGAGTACGAAAAAGCGAAGATGGACAAACTTGGTTTGTGATAACTGACTGGCATCTGAACACACGGGAACAAAAATAATGAAGCTTTCAATAAAATTATTACCCGCGCTTTTACTGATAATTTTTTCATTTATGTTGCAGAGCGTAGCGCAAAGAAAAACCGATGCCGCCCAAACGCAAGGCATTGTTTTGAACGATGTGCCGCAAAAGATTGACACAAAAGCGCGGTTTCTGTTTTATCTTCACGGGTATATTGTCGAAGCCGGCAATACTCGCCCGACAAGCCCAAAGTTCGGCGTGTATGAGTATGAACAGATATTAGATACTTTTAAGCAGAGGGGCTTTGTCATCATCAGCGAAGCACGCAAAAAGGACCCCGAAGTTGAGCCTTATGCGGCGAAAGTCACAGAACAAGTCAGGCAATTGCTCAAAGCGAAAGTGCCGCCAAAACAAATCACCGTTGTCGGAGCTTCGCAAGGTTCGTGGATTGCGATGCTCGCGTCCACATATTTGGAAAATCGTAATGTGAACTTCGTTTTTATCGCGGCTTGCTCCGCTGATGACGGCTTTTTGAAATTGGTAAATCTCTATGGCAACGTGCTTTCAATCTACGAAAAAAGCGATCTTGCACAGTCATGCCAAAAGTATCGGACAGACGCGACGGGAATAAATGAATGGAAAGAAGTTGAAGTAAGCACGGGGTTGAATCACGGTTTTCTATATCGCCCGATGAAGGAATGGATTGAGCCAACAATTGCCTGGGCAAAAAGGTAGATTTTTTGTTTTCCGTTCTTTCTGCGAACGGGACGGTCTTTTGATTAGAAACTCATCATAGGAGAAGGAAAATGAATTGGGATACGCTTCTCACGTCAAAAATGGTCGAAGATCTGGGCTGGATGCTGGCCCATTCGGTATGGCAAATCGGAGTTGTCGCGGTAGTCTTGTTCATCCTGCTGAAGATAGTAAACCCATCATTGTCGAATTTGCGCTATGGGTTCTCTGTCTGGGCGCTTGTAGTCTCGCTAACGTTTCCCGTTATCACTTTTGTTGAGCTGTCGGGCAGCATGTCGTCCGGTCGAATTTTTCCGGAAGCCGATTTACAGACTGATAATAAAAGGGAGGTTAGCGGCCGCGAACAAAATGTCGATCGAACCACACTCGCCGCTGTTAGCCCAACAACTAAGGCATCGAAAGATAGCGCCGTGTCCGAATTTTTCGCCGTACTTAGGGGATTTTTCGGCCGGAATCTGACGTCAATCATGCCATTTGCGGTCGGCATGTGGCTGCTGGGCGTAGCATTTTTCTCTTTTCGCCTCTGCGGGGGGATCTGGCAGCTTCGCAGGTATAAAACGCAGGCTGTCGAGCCTGTCGATCCGGATTGGAAACAGGTATTTGGGGCGCTTTGCGAAAGGTTGAAGGTTGATCGGCAAATAAAGCTTTTGCGATCGACTCTTGTCGAAACACCTATAGCAATTGGTTATTTCAAACCCCTGATAATCATTCCCGCGAGTGCATTTTTACAAATAAGCCCCGCGGAACTCGAAACGATCATCGCTCACGAACTCATCCACATACGACGATATGATCCGCTTGTAAATGTCGTACAAAGCGTGATCGAGGCACTGCTTTTCTATCATCCGGGCGTTTGGTGGATCTCCAGTCAGATCAGACGTGAGCGGGAGTTTGCAGCCGACAATGCGGTGATGGAAATTTTTGGCGATTCCCACGTTGTGTATGCCAATGCGTTGGCTAATTTAGAGGAAATTCGCCACTTGGCGAATAAGAACGCGCCGCGCGTAGCAACGGCGGCTAACGGAGGTAACTTAATGCAGAGAATTCAAAGAATCTTAAAAATAAAAACCGAGATGACACGCGCCAATTCCGCTTGGACGGCAGGTCTGGCATTTGTGCTCATCTCGGCAGTTCTAACGTTGGTATTTTCGTTTAATTCGTCGAGTTTTGTCAATGCCCAAAGCAAGACAAAAAATCGAAAAGTCGCTGTCGGATTTGTATCGATCCCGCCGACCGATCGAACCGAAAATCCGCCAAAGGATTCCGATGCGACAGCCCGGCTGCTCATCGCTAAACTTACTCAATACAAGATTCCGGCGATCGGTTTTGTAAACGGGTCTTCGATCTCCGACGGCGAAAAATCGTATCCGGTGAGGGCGAATATCGTTCGCCTGTGGCGCGATGCGGGATTTGAAGTCGGCATTGGCGGTTACAGGCATCTCTGGTTTTCTCACACCGGCTACGATGACTATGTCGCGAATACAGAGAAAAACGAACATATCGTCAAGCCGATCCTGGCTGAGAAAAATCTTCAGCTTCGATATTTCAGCTATCCATATCTGAACACCGGCAAATCCAATGACGAGCATCAACAATTCGAGACCTGGCTAAATGGCCACAGCCTACGGTCGGTGAAATACACCATCGATAACAACGAATGGATGTATTCCTATGCCTACGATATGGCCCGCAACGACAACGACGTGAACACCATGAAAGAAATTCGGGCCGCCTTTGTCGATTATATGACGCAGATGTTCGAGCATTACGAGGAATATTCAAAAAATATGTTTAGCCGCGATATTGCTCAAACGATGGTACTTACGTCGAGCCGTCTGGTTACTGATTCGGCGGACGATCTGTTTGGCATGATCCAGAAACGAGGCTACTTGTTTGTTTCGATGGACGAGGCCCAGTCGGACGAGGCTTACAAGACGGCTGAGAATTTTGCCGGTGATTCAGGTATTTCCTGGTTCGAACGCTGGACGCTCGCCCAGGGCAAACCGCTGCTCGACGAGCCGAAGATCGAGCCCGGAGTGCAGAAGATCTGGGATGCGAAAAAGATCGTGCAGAGAACCAAGAAAAAGGTTTCCTGATACTAAGGTATCCCTGAAGATACTGTCTTAAAAATCAAGTGCGAAAAGCCAGATTTGGGTCACAGGGTTGATTATGTTTGATGACCCCGAAAGCGATGTGAAGCAATTTACGCATTGCGGCACAGATCACTTGCATCGGGGCCTTACCGTTTTGACTCAAAC
>JAYVDQ010000248.1:0-2477 GCA_043749325.1 Chloracidobacterium sp.
TCAAAATCTGTTAGCGCCGTTGCCAGGATTTCCGACGCCAAGGAGAAAAAACTACTGCGCGGGCCGCGGGATCATAGTTATTGCATCCCACGGACAATATGCTTCCGTCGAGGACGACCCCCCTTTGGCATATAAACTGGCATACAGATTTTGGGCTTTTATCATGGTTCTCCGTTATTGCACCCTCAAAAGTTAGCGATGCAATGTAATTCTACATCAGTTTGAGTTCGCTTTGAGTTCTCTACCCGTTCCCGAAACCTGAATGACTTGATTAATCTGCGCAGTCCCTACACGGTCCCAGTCCTGAAGGCCTTATGGCCGAATCAAAGGAGGTGGGACGGATGGACAATTGTTACGCGATTCGCAAAGCGTTCCGCAAATGGCGGGCAAGCAACTACATAGAACTCTTGGATTCCGTGGTGATATTTTATGTGGCAATGATACTTTTGCTGATCGGGTGCGCCATCGCCGAATCCTTCAAAGGATAAACTTTCCACAGCGTCCGGATGTCCTCCGGATCCACGCCTCGCGGACACCGGCCACGGATGCGCGCTGGCTTCAACATGAATCCGCTCTCTTCGATTATCGATCCATTCAGAATCTTTTTGACACTCTCGTGGCACAGAATCGCCGATTCTCGATCTATTTCCAACAGCCGCGCTGCTAAATTAACCGCATACCCCAAATAATCCGTCTGACTTGAAGCCCCCTGTCCCGGCCGGCGGGCCACCATTTTCCAGACATGGCCGGCGGCGATCCGAATCCGAAATGATCCCGGCGCGGGGAATGTGTTTTTTGTGATGCGCCGAATCTCGGATTCCAATTCCACGACGCGGTTCAGGAATCCCAATATCCGTTTTTTGGCGCTCTTTTTATCAATCTCGGTGATGCACATGAATCCATCGCCCATGAGCTTCATGAAGTATCCATTCCCATTTCTGAACCGAATGAATTCCTTATAAAGGTGAACCATAAAATCCTTGAACTCTTCCGGCGAGTTGCTGCCTCGGCGCGTCCACGCGCCGAAGCCGGTGACATCGCCAAATGCGACCAAAACTTTTACCCGTCCCGCTCGTATTTTTGGCCCTCGTTGCAAGAATTCCAAATCGAGTGGCCTTCGCTTTCCCATCTATCCCTCCTAAAACAAAAAAGGCGTCACCGATCCCACGCGGGAACAGCGACGCCTTGGTTCGCCCAACAACGATGTGATCATTCTAACTCTTAAGTGCAAACTTGGCTTCTGCTCCCACAGAAGGTAGTCCTTTCAAAAGCTCACTCCCCGATGGCGATTCTTCCGAATCAGCGAATTTGTAAACGATTTTATTTTTATAGGCGAATTCAACTCCGAAAGGCCTTGATTGATTCGGGAACTGGCTGTATCTCGGTCCGGACAAAGCGGAAAAAATAGCCCAAAACGAGGCAACGGGTTACACGAACGACGCAACGTGGTACACGAACGGTGCAACGTGGGCGAATAAAAACGGAGATAAATATGAAAACTAACGACCCCAACCGAATCAAAGCGAGATACTTCTCGATTAAAAATGAAGGCGACGAAATTTACGTCGAAGACATGAGCAAAACAGCGAGCCAAAATGCTCTCAAACAAATCGCGCTCAAGCGACTGCATTTGATTCGCAAAGCCATGCCATTGGGACAATGGACGATTCTAATCGAACAAGAAGTTCGGGACGGCGAGTTTAAAAACCTCGCATCGCATTACGAATCCTACAACCCGGAAACTGACAAGGAGGAGACAATATGAAGACTGGAAATAAATGTCCTATGTGCGGTTATCACGCAAAAACCGTTCGGCCATCACCCCAAATTCCCGTAGGCAAATTCGCAGTCATCGATGGTGAAGGGCATGTTGTCAAAGGCTCCGACGGCCGCTTGAAAATTTTTGATTCATGGTGGGCCGCAAGCCTCGAAGTCGACGCTTTTTATGCAAAAGGTTTTCTTGGGGTACGCCGCGTCCAAGAAGGAATTGTGTCAGTGCGGAAGCGGCGAACAGACAAAGTAAAAACTTCTGTCTTGTTACCAACTAATCACAATAAAGGAGGACAATAAAAATGGATGCGATCAAAGCAACGATCGGAGAGAAATATCTCTCCAAAAAAGGAACACCCGTCACCGTCATCAAACACAAAGGAGACAAGGTTGTGGTGAAGATCGGAGGGTCTGAGAACGAAATAGAAGTTGCCAAAAATTACGAGTTGAAACCCTTCAACGAAGCCGCAGTAAACAAGGAGGCTAAAATCCTCATCCGCGCCAATGACGGAGGGAAACACAAAGGCGGCCGGAAATTGAATAAGGAATCTCTGTCGGCCACCATCGACCCGATGCTCTTCGCCGGCGGAAAAACCGTCAAGGAAATCGCCGAACTCGCGATCAAACAGACACCGGAGCTGGCCAAAGGAAAAGACGTGGAGGCCAACGTGCGGGCCCGGATGGTTTCATTCTCCCGCAAAGGATGG
>JAYVDQ010000249.1:0-3186 GCA_043749325.1 Chloracidobacterium sp.
GTGAAATTCAGCGTCGATAATGGCGTCCTGACCGTTATCGGGAAGGACGGCAAGATCAATCGTTACTCGATGCTTCTGGTAGCAAAGGTCACGATCGAATAGCTACCTACGCGTAACTATGTAGGCCCTTCAGCAAATAGCTCACGCCCAGATAAGTAAAGATCACCAACAAGAACCCGATCACGGCAAAATACGCCGAGCTTCTCCCTTTCCAGCCGCGTGCGATGCGGGTATGAAGAAATGCAGCATATGTCAGCCAGGCGATCAACGCTCCGGTCTCCTTTGAGTCAAAGCCCCAGGGCCGTCCCCAGGATTCGTTCGCCCAGATCGCACCGGTGATGAGGAGCATCGCCAAGCCCGCGAAAGCGAGACACGCGGTTTTGTACATCAGGCTGTCGAGCGATTCGAGACTCGGCAGGCGTTCGCGCAGCTTTTCCGTCCGGAAGCTAAAGAGAATAACAAAGAATGTGCCGACCAGAGCCGTCAACAACGCTGCGATCTCGACCGGGTTTGTATTCAGGCTGAGAAAGAATTGGCTGCCATTCTGCTGCACATAGGAGCGGCCCATTTGATCGAACTGCTTTGGCGTCAACGCGGCCAGCTCCTGGGCACTCATATCCTCATGTTCGGACATTGCCATGCCCGCCACCACGTATTGGCCCGGATCACGCGCGAGCTGAGCCTGCATCCGGGCGGGCACATCAGAGTTCGCTCCGATACCGGCGACCAGGATGGCGACCGAGACGATCTGCGCGACGAAGCCAAGTTTTAGCAAGTAATGACCGATAATTTTTGCCTGTTCATTCTTTTGATAAATATAAAATAGGAACGCAACAATAGCGCCCGCAAGCAGCACGCCCGCAACCACCAGGGCTGGCCCGACGTAAGGTATTTCAAGCCGAAACGGCGACGAAAACGGTTTCTTCGAGCCTCCCGCCGGTACGAATAACCCGGCCCGGTAAACAAATTCGGTTAATACGGAGAATTTGCTTATGGTCGCGATCACAGCGATGGCGAATATGCTCGACCAGATGGCCATCGCCTCGACCTTGATGCCGTCCTTGAGCAAATACATGATCGCAACGCCAAAACACACCAACGCGATGCCGTAACTCATGCTCGCGTCACCGACGTGGATCGGACGCCAATATGAATCGAGCACCGGCGGCAAGTCGATGAATTCGCTGCCGATAAAGCGGGCGAGCGTGAGGATCAAAGCGGCGATAGGCAGGGTAAACGCGCTAAGTACGCGAAAGCTCCTTCGATGGGCAAACAGTAAGGTTACAAAACCCGCGCCAAATGCGAACGCGAGGCTCAGATCGTATAAATTGGCAAAGGGAATATAGCGAAACAGCCACGGATTGGACATGTTGCCGCTTGCGCGCATTATCGCTATCTCATGATCGAGAGCATTGACCCAGCGTAACAGCCAGCTCGAAAGATTAAAGAATACGCCCAGCGCGCCGACGAAAAACCCGATCTTTTCGGCCATCGATGACGGCGCGTACAGGTTGGTCAATTGGAATAACGCCGCCAGGATATAGCAGGCGAGAGCGAGCATCATAAATGCTTCGTCTTTGATAAACCCGCTGCCGACCTGTAGCCGGATCCCCAGCATCAGAAAGGCCCCGACGATCACTAGCATAGCCGGGATAAACGATTTCCAGTTTGAACGGCCTTGTAATCTATCAATTTCTTCCATAATGATTGTCCTCGTTATTCGCGCCGCAGAGCGTCGGCGATCTTTTTGAATTTGTCTGCAAAAGGAAGCTGGTTACGGTTGGCCTCGCCAGCCAGAACGACCTCGGTTATTCCGTCTTCGCGTGTTTCGACGTGGGCCCAAACGCGTTTGTGAGATATAAAGAATACGAACATCAGGGCACCGACAAGGCCGAATCCGCCAAAATACCATGCGATGATCGATGCGTTATACGGATCGTATTTTATCGAAAGCACATGAGCAAAAGGCGATTTTTCAAACTCGGCAAGCCGCCACTTGTATCCTGCCTTCGGCGCTCCGACCGGCATGTTGTCCGCTAATTTCTGCGCAAAGGCAAAAACACGCAACGCGCTGCCGCCTGGCGGCGTTACGTTAAGTACGGCGGCGGGATTATTGTAGTCGCCGCTTTTAGTATCGGGTTCGCCGCCCGAGCCGAATGTGAAATCGGGTTGAAACGACTTGTATTCGATCTTCGTCCCGTCGGGAGCCGTCGCCGAACCATTCCGATTCACATTTACGCGAATCGCTTCGCCGCCGTTTTGTGGTGTTAGATCAAGCGCGATCGTTCGCGCGTTTCCTATCGGTATGGTCTGAGCCTGAAAAAATCTGTATCCGCGATACAGCAGCGGCTTATTAAGGCTGGCGTCTTCGACCGTAACGCCGTATTGCGGGTCGTCGATCTTTAATTGCGTCCGCCAATCCAGCGTATTAGTTACGTCGATAGACCCCTTTTCATCTATCAGACGCTGCTGTATGTCCGTGCATTCCATCGAAAACGGAAGTTTAACGGCATATTTTTCCTTTTTATCAAGATTGTATCTGATTAACTGAATTTCATCGGTCTTTTCGCCCGGTATCATTCTCACGTCCGCATCGAAACTTGTCGTATAAAAAACAAAATTACCCAGAAAAAGCGTGAGCAAAGCGACGTGAACGACATACGCCCCGAGCCGGTTTATCCTACCGCTTTCACCGAACACAACCGTGTTCATCTTGTTTTTTACGACCGAAAAGTCTTTCTTCCCCTCGCTGTCAACGCCGTATTCGATACGGCTCGATTCGCTGATCCTAGCCTTCAGACCGTTTGCTTCAAACGTCTTCTTAATCTTCTCGGCAGTTTCAGCCTCGGAAAGGCGCGTTAGATCAAACTCGGTGATCTCTCGTTGAGTTCGCAGCCATTCACGCGTCGCCGTCAATTTGGGTTTAACGATATAGCTCCATGCAGAAGGGAACCGGTCTATCGACGCCAGGATAATATTGAGCGAAAGGCTAAGCAGTATGAGATTGAAATACCAACTGTGATAGATATCAAACAGGCCGAGCGATCCGAAAACCACCTTTTCCGCCGGCGTCAGCGAGATATAATAAGCGTCAAATCCCTCAACGTTTTGCTGTAGGATCAGCATCCCCGCCATAGCAAAACCGACCAGGACGCATAGCTGGACAACGCCGAACCGGACCGAGCT
>JAYVDQ010000250.1:0-7260 GCA_043749325.1 Chloracidobacterium sp.
ACTCAAAAAAACCGCCTCGATGCTCGAGGCGGTTTTTACTCTTTTATTAAATACTGACTTATTATTGAGCGGCAAATATCTGGACTGTTCGTCGTCCGAACTTGCGAGCCTCGGAGCAACCCGGGACCCAGATGTCGATTCTTTTGCCTTTGATAGCACCGCCTGTGTCGGAAACGAGATATGTTCCGCTCCACGGGCCGGCACTGATGACGACCTTGGAACCGAGCTTTAATACTCTGGGGTCAGCTGCGATCAGGCCGCGTCTGACGGGGTGGCCCATCGCGGTTCGCCCTGAAAAGCAATAAGCTGATGCAGAAAAAGCACCTTTACTCGCTCCGGCCGTTATGGCCTTTGTCGAAACGGTCTTTTTAACCAGCTTTTTATCGTCGTCCTGATTAACTAAATTATTATTAACAATCTTATTTTCTATTTTTATTTGCGAATCATTCGCGTTAATGAGGGGGTCAACTGTTTTGGTTTGGGCGTAAATAAATACGACAAACAAACTCAAAAGCGACAGTATCGCGCCTCCTCTAACGAGATTTTTCATTTATTCTTCTCCAGTTATTCGTACCCCGTTTAAACGCGAAAATAGCGTCTGAGATTTGGGTCATCAGCCACTATTCGCATTAAACGAAGACTGTTTCGGGGGATTAATTTCCGCCTGGTTTCGTGCCGGGACCGGCCGAAACTTTTATGAGGTTATCACTTTTGACACCACTTGTCTAGCACCGTTAAAACCGCAAGCCCTTATAATATATGCAATTGCTGGATTTTAAGGCGCTTACGCGTGTGATTTTTTTTCGATTTTGATAGAATCTGAGGGCGGAATTGGCGTATATTCAGACGTGTTTCCGTTGGAATTCGCGGCGGCATTTCAGAGGTAAAAACTATGGACGAAAGACGGCGTGCAGCACGACATGTGATCTCATTTCCCATCCGTGTTCGTTGGAAAGATGAGGACGGAAAAGAGATCGTCCAAGAGGGATTGACCGAAAATGTAGGGCCCCATGGCACTCTCATCTATCTGCCCCGACATCTGCCGCTCGTCGGCGGTAAGGTTTTTCTGACAGTAACGGAAAATCCTGATGAGGAAATTTCTGTAACAGCCGAGGTTATCAGGCTCGAACGCAACGCCGCTCACCCGCAGGCGGCCCTGATGCTGACCGAAAACCTGCGCGAATGGAAAAAAAAGGTCTGGGAGGCCGCCGGTCTGACTCTCGCGGCCCAGCAGCCCGAGGAATTTGACGATTGGTAACCACAAGTCAAAAGTAAAAAGGCAAAAGGCAAAAACTATTTGAGATGAAAGTTCTAGTTCTCGGCGCCGGACGCATGGGACACGGCGCCGTTTTTGATTTGATACATAATTCACCCGAAGTTGTGCGGGTGACGGTAGCTGACTCTGACGTGAAAAAAGCCGAGGCCGTTGTGGCTGCGGTAGGTTCGCCGCGTGTCGATGCGGCTCAAGTCGATGTGTCGAATATATCTGTTGTCGCAAAGCTGATGAGAGGCCACGATTCGGTCGTCTCGTGCGTCAATTATTGGTACAACGTCGCTCTCTCCAAAGCGGCTATTGAGACGGGCGCGAATTTCTGCGATCTCGGCGGCAATAATTACATCGTCGACGAGCAACTCGCCTTGGACGCCGAAGCAAAAGCGGCAGGCGTAAATATCATTCCGGACTGCGGTCTCGCACCGGGCATGGTTTCACTATTGGCAATGCATGGGGCGGCAAAATATGACTCGCTCGATGAGATACATATTCGCGTAGGTGGTCTGCCGCAGGATCCGCTGCCACCATTGAATTATCAATTGGTTTTTTCGGTTGAGGGTCTGATCAATGAATATATCGAGTCCGCCCGTGTCATCCGCAGTGGTCTTATTATAGAAGTTGAATCAATGACGGAACTCGAAGGCCTTTCATTTGAAGGCTTTCCGCCCCTCGAAGCTTTCCAAACGAGCGGCGGAACATCGACGCTGCCGGATTCATTTTTGGGAAAGATCCGCGAGCTTGATTACAAAACAATTCGCTACGCTGGGCATTGTGAAAAATTCAAGACAATGATCAATCTCGGTCTGTGTTCGAGCGATGAAATTCTCGTGGATTTTCAGAAGGTTAAACCGCGAAAGGTCTTTGGCGACCTCCTTCAAAAGCACCTGCCTGCTGATGGGCCG
This sequence comes from Chloracidobacterium sp., assembly GCA_043749325.1. Classification (GTDB taxonomy): domain Bacteria; phylum Acidobacteriota; class Blastocatellia; order Pyrinomonadales; family Pyrinomonadaceae; genus OLB17. Next base: position 2,176 of record JAYVDQ010000250.1, read on the forward strand.
GATTATGTGCTCGTGCGGCTCGATTTTGTCGGCACGAAAGATGGACAGCCAAAAAAGCTTCGTTACGACATCGTCGATAAACTGGACGAAGCTACGGGTCTTTCGGCAATGATGCGGACAACCGCGTTTCCGGCGTCAATAATCGCGCAGATGATGGCTCGCGGTGATGTTCTGGAGCGAGGAGCGACGCCCCAGGAAAAGGCCATCGATCCGGACAAATTTGTTGCGGAACTTGCCAGGCGCAATATCAATATTCGCATCTCATGAGAGTAAACAAGGCTTCCCGTCTCCGAGAAGCCTTAGTTAACTATTATTGCGAATATATTAAGCGTTTAGTCCAACCAGACGCGGATTCGCTTTCTTTTTCAAAAGCTTCTGTAGTTTAAGCCGCGCCTTGTGAAGCTGCGACTTAGACGTGCCGACCGAGCAGCCTAGAATACGGGCGACCTCTTCGTGTTCGAATCCCTCGACGTCGTGCAGGACAAAGACATTCTTGTATCCCTCTGGCAGTTGTTCGATCGCGTTTTCGAGAGCGATCTTGTCAACGATCTGCATTCGGTGCGGGTTGCTCGTGCCCGATACGATCTGATCCGGAGTTTCGCCTTCCTCGGTTGTTTTCTCGTATTTCACGGTTCGCTTGCGAAAATGCATCAATACCTGGTTGACCGTCATCCGGTGCAGCCATGTGGTGAAAGCCGAATCGCCGCGAAAGCTGCCTATCTTGCGATAAAGCTGGATGAAAACATCCTGTGTCAGATCCTCGGCCTCGGACGTGTTTTGCAGCATCCTGAGACAGACCGAATACACCCGGCGGTGATGCCGCTTATAGAGTTCCTCAAATGCACCCATGTCGTTGTGAGCCGCAGATTTGGCTAACTGTAGATCAGTAGCTTTATCTACGTCTTTCATCGAGCCGTCAATGAAAAAATGTACTTCGTCAGCTTTGATTCCTTGTTCGCTATGATAAACCGGAAAATTTAATGTTTCAGTAGTCATTGTATTTTCCCTCCCGGAGATGTATATCTCAATTATCGTGCCAAACTCGTCAATGTGCTGCTGTATATGATTCATACACGCTTAGAACGAGGATTTGTTGGATTTTTGCAGGCATACAACTGTTTTCGACATTCATCTAAAAATAGATTCGTTGCCGCAATATGAAGCAGTGCGTCAAATGGTACACGTTTTGGTGTAGTAGTTTTGCGCGTGGAACCGGCAACGAAAAATGCTAGAATTTACTCTCCGTTTGGCACCGGTTGAGGAGTTGTTAGTCATGATCTCGGCAGTATCAGGAATTTCAGTAAAAAATTTGATCACGATCTTGTGCATAGTGGTCGCGACGGTCTCATTTGTCTTTTCTCAGGCGCCGCCCACGCCAAAATATAAGAGTCAGGAAATATCGGAAACGGACGGTGTTCCGGTGCTTATTAAGCATTTGCCGGATTGGGAGCGGGTTCGCGACCGGACTACTTTTGCGACGAATACCGGCGAACTCAAGGCCGGCCTTGGCGAACGGCGGATATTGGATCTCATCGATTTCTCCGGCGGAACGGAAGCCGCCGCGGCCCCGTTTGACGCTGGCAAACTCCTGATCATCGAATACGCTTCGCCGCAAGGCTCGGTGGATGCTGATGCTAAATTCATGGCAAACCTGGCGGACGATGAAAAGGGCGCATCGACCGTCTATCGACGCATCGGCAATTACAATGTGTTCGTTTTCGACGCGACCGATAAATCGACGGCCAATGCCCTGATAGATCAGGTCAAATACGAAAAACAAGTACAGTGGCTGGGTGCCAATCCCTTCAGGATCAGTCCCGAGCGGGCCTTTGTCCTGACCACGACGGACATGTTCATCTCGACTTTTTTGATCGTTCTGATCGGAATTGGTCTTTCGATCGGGGGCGGCATCATTGCCGGGTATGTTTTCTTTTATATTCGTGACCAGAAACGAGCCAGCATGCCGACATTTTCGGACGCCGGCGGCATGACCCGGCTAAACCTGGATGGCCTGACGCCGGCTATCGCACCGGATCGGCTCCTAAATGATTGATGCACGGCCTTATGGAAGAGCTGCGACCAATCTATCAATGTCTTCAAGATTATTGTAAAAATGCGGAGCGATCCGCAGGCGATCGCCGCGCGGGGATACGATGATCTTGTCGTTCTCGAGTTGAGCGGCGATCTGATTTGCAGGGAGGGCTCCGCGATGTTTTATACAGACAATAGCGGATCGCTCGCCCGGTGTACGCGAGCTGACCATCTCATAGTCCTTTTCGCCCAGACGGTCGCAAAGGTTATCAGTTAGATCAGCGAGAAACCGCTCAATATTCTCAGCTCCGCAACCATGAAGAAGTTTTAGGCTTTGCTCGAGGCCATAGAAGAGCGACGAGCAGCCTGTTCCGCTTTCCCAGGCTAAGGCCGATGATTTGACTGGCTGTTCGCGATCCGCAAAATTCCACGGCGTCTCGACACTTATCCAACCGACAAGCGTCGGCTGCACCCTTTCTCGAGCTCTGTCGGATAGATAAATAATGCCGCAGCCTTCGGGCGAGCACAGCCATTTGTGGCTCGCTCCGCACGCTGCATCCACAAATTGGGCCGGCAGGTCGAACGGCAACATCCCAAAACCCTGTATAATATCAACGCAAAACAGAGCATCGACGGCATGAGCCGCTTCGCCGATGCGGGGCAGGTCGGCGCGAAAACCCGAGGCGTACTGCACTGCGCTGATCGTGACAACTCGTGTGTTCGAATCAATTAGTCCGATAAGCTCGTCCGTGTCGATCCGGCCGTTATGTTCGGCGGCGAGCCTTAGTTCGACGCCAAACTCGTCGCGAATACGCCGCCATGGGTAGAAATTGGCGGGGAATTCATTGGCGAAACTCACGATATTGTCACCCGGCTGCCACTTGAGGCCATTTGCTATTGACGCAAAACCGTCCGACGTGTTTCGCAGGAATGCCACCTGATTGGGCCTGACGTTAAGCATTTCGGCGATTAGCGACCGGCACCGGTCTTTGGTGTCGACCCAATCCTGGTAATGTGCCGAGCCGTAAGACGCCACATCATTCAACTGGAGATTGATCGCCTCGATCGCGGTCGTCGGCATCGGCGATACCGCCGCGCTGTTTAGGTAAGTGGAATTGTTAGCAGCCGGAAAAAGCGAACGAATAGCGTCATTCATAATTCGTTGGGTCCGTAGCCCGCCTGTAAATAAGGGCTACTGACAAGATATTTCTTTTGACAAATTGCTCTGTCAAAGAGGATTATTAAGGTGGCTCAAATCGGGCCCACGCCGGAAAGTTTACGGGCGTCTCAATACCTCGATTATGTTTGATAACGTTAAGAAAAACCAATCAGAATTCGGATTCGTTTCCGTATCGGACGACCGGGATATCGAGGTCACGCATTTAGCTCGCCAATCGCGCCAAGGACTGTGGTCCGAGGGGCTAAAGCTTTTTCGCGATATCTTTTTGATCATAGTTGTTTTTATTCTCTTTGGCGTCTTTTTCGTCCAACCGGTTGTAGTCGAGGGCACGTCCATGCTGCCGCAGCTCCATGACGGCGAACGGCTATTGGTCAACAAGCTGGTTTATTACAAGATACAAAGCGTGAGTTGGGGACACATCGACCGTGGTGATATCGTCGTTTTCTGGTTTCCCAACGACCCTGACAAAAGCTACGTTAAACGCATAATAGGCCTGCCCGGCGAGACCGTGGAGCTGCGTAACGGCAAGGTTTTTATCAGCGGCGTCGAGCTGAAAGAAGATTATCTCGATACGGAGCACAACCAGTCGCTGCCTAGCTGGCCGCCCAAAAAGGTCGAGGAGCATCACTATTTCGTGATGGGCGACAACCGCGATAATTCGTCGGATTCGCGATATTGGGGATTGGTTCCCGAAAAATATATATACGGCAAAGCCTTTTTTCGCTACTGGAAGCCACAGGATGTAGGCTTTCTCGAACACGGCGAATACGATAAAGGCGTCTCACAGCCGCCCGCGAATAAAGAAGATCTCCGCGCGGAAGATCGATAGATTTTCAACGCAAAGTCTCCAAGCCGCAAAGTAAATCAAAAGAAAGAAGGTCGAGTCAGACGCTTCTGCCTCAAATCTTCGCGTCTTTGCTCCTTTGCGTCTTTGCGTTAATATCTTCCTGGCATGAGTTTTTCAAATAACAAAGCGATCTTGGTTCTCGAGGACGGACGCACTTTCCACGGTGCATCTTTCGGAGCTAAGGGCGAGGCCTTCGGCGAAATGGTTTTCAACACGTCGATGTCCGGCTATCAGGAGATCCTTACGGACCCGAGTTACGCCGGACAGATCGTCTGCATGACGTATCCGCTCATCGGCAATTACGGCGTCAATGATCAAGATGTCGAATCGCGCCGTCCGTGGGTCGAGGGCTTTGTCGTGCGTGAAGCGAGCCGTATCGCCTCCAATTTTCGCTCGACCTCGTCGCTTCAGGACTATCTCAAACAACATAACATCGTCGGCATTGAGCATATCGATACACGGGCTCTTGTCCGGCACATTCGCGACAAAGGCGCGATGCGATCGGGCCTCTCTACCGTCGATCTTGATGCCAAATCGCTGCTCGAGAAGATCCTGACGACACCCGACATGCAGAATCGCGAACTTGCGAGCGCCGTCACCATCGATGCCGAGTACGATTACCCGGCGGCGGGCGACGAGCGGTTTCATATCGTCGCATACGATTTCGGTGTCAAGACCAACAGTCTTCGCGAATTGGCCAAATTTGGCTGCCGCGTCACGGTCGTACCGGCGGAGACTACAGCCGACCAGACGCTCACTCTCAAACCCGACGGCATTTTCCTGTCAAACGGCCCGGGCGATCCGGCGTCGATGCAGCACGTCGTAGCCGAGATCAAAAAGCTTGCAGCAAGCGAGACGCCGATGTTCGGCATTTGCCTTGGGCATCAATTGCTCGGCGAGGCTTTTGGCGGCTCGACCTATAAGCTTAAATTCGGACACCGCGGCGGCAATCAACCTATCAAAGATCTAACGACGGGCAAGATCGAGATCACGGCCCATAACCACGGCTTTGCGGTCGATGCCGCGA
>JAYVDQ010000251.1:0-16280 GCA_043749325.1 Chloracidobacterium sp.
CTGCCGTTTCGCGACATTGATGAGATCGCACCGGCCGGTTCGATCAACTCATCCGCCCGCGATATGGCCGAGTGGCTGCGGTTCGTCCTTAACGGCGGCAGCGTGGGCGGAAAACGGCTCGTATCCGAAAACGGTTTTACGGAATGGCTCAAGCCGCAGATAAAGATCGCCGGAAGCACGTCTTACGGATTCGGCTGGTTTTTGCAGGATTGGAATGGCCTCAAGGTCGTCCAGCACGGCGGCAATATCGATGGATTTAATTCCATGGTCGCGATGATCCCAGAAAAACATATCGGATTTGTGCTGCTCACAAATGTTTCGGCCTCGAGCCTCGGCGGTGAATTGATACCCATCGTCTTTGAAAATCTGCTTGGCGACGGAAAGGTTGACGAGAATATCCAACTGCCGTTTCGGACGATGGAAAGGCTGATCGGCAAATACCACCTGGACGAGGCCGGCATTGACGTCGATGTCAAGATCGAGGGCGACAAACTCGTAATGACCGTTCCCGGACAGGGCCCGTTTACGCTCAAACGGACCGCTCCGCGCCAATTCGTACCGGTCGGCGCTCCAGCAGGTTTCGCGGTCGGTTTCTCACCCGCCACCGGCGACGCCACGCAATTGATCCTCACGCAGCCAAACCGGACGAGCACGCTGAACCGCGTCAACCCGGACGGCACAACGGCCAAGCCGCCAACCGCAAATACCGATGCGGCAAAAGAGCTGATCGGCAAATATACCGGCCCGAAAGGCGGCACCGTCGAGATCCGTGAAACTGACTCGAAAGTCACATTCAATATCGGCGGCCAGCAGCCCTATGCGCTCGCCGAAAAATCGAAAGACACTTATTCAATGTCACCGCTCCCGGAAACCTATTGGCTTAAGGCAAAGCGCGACGCTGCCGGTAAGATCGCAAGCGTCGTCGTCACACAGCCCGAAGGCGAGTTCGAATTTAAGGTTGCGGCGGCCGATACGACGCCAAAAATGATGGCGGACGAGCTTCATCAAAAGGTCGTTGATGCGATGGGTGGCGAGGCAAATTGGCGAAAGATAAAAACGACCGTTATCGAATCGGACATAGATCTCGAAAACCAGGGTGTTCAGGCCACAAACATCTCATGGTTGATGGCACCCGACAAATCCGCCTCCGAAACCAAAATGACCGCCCTCGGAAAACCCATCGCCACCGGCTGGGAATACTTCGACGGCACCGCCGGAGAAGAAGTGTATTCCTTTGCCCCCGCTGAAAAATACTCGGGAAAACGCCTCGACGACGCCCGCCTAAACGCCGATTTTTATCTGCTGCTGGATTGGAAAAATAAATTCAAAAAGATAGAGGTCACCGGCACAGGCAAAGTCGCCGGCGAAGACGCCTACATCGTCGCCTTCGAACCCGTAAAGGGTACCCCTTTCCGAGAGTTTTACTCGACAAAAACCTTTCTGCTCCTAAAACGTGAAGGTTTTATCCCGTCAAGCACCAGCGACCAGTCCGTCCCATACACAGTCCTATATTCCGACTACCGCGAGGTCGACGGCATCAAAATCCCTTTCAAAACCGTCAATTCCAACATTGGCAATGGAAATATCGTGACGGTCGTTAAGTCGGTCAAACACAACATCCCCGTCGACGAAAAGATCTTTGCCCCGCGAAAGGTGAAATGAAATAAGCTCTCCTCCTGCCAGAGGAGGAGTGGCAGCCGCTTCGGCTGACGAGGTGGTGGGAGAGCGTCCCGCTTGCAAACGCCGCAACGCGGCGTCTACTGCCCCCGGCCCTTAGGTTTTAATTCTTTAGCTTTCTGTTCGATTTGACGGACAAAATGGTGTTCGGCTTCACTCAGGTCGTTCTTATGCAGCTCCTTATATTTTTCATATTCTCTGGCTGCTTTATCGACAGCCTGTTGATGGCTTATGGTGCCCGGATGATCTAAAACCCCGCTGCCCGTCATTTTCAAGAAGTCATCGAGACGTTCGATCCAATCTTTCATGTACATCGGCATTCGATTGAGAGCCTGTAGCTCAGCCAATTCGAGATAAGCCGTAACCATCCGGTTCAGGATATTCAGTTCAGTTTCGTTGAGATAGTTTTTGGCAACCTCAGTTTCCTGCTTTGTAGGTTTGCTTCCTTTAAAATGTGTCAATCCAAGATTCGGTTTACCGGCATCTATGCGTTTGTAAACGATCTCGGCTGCCGTATTGCCATGGGCGGCCCAATGCATTTTGTTTTGGACCGTTTGAAAGAATTGAACCGATACATCCGATTTAGGATCATAGTCGATACTCGTCGAATAAATATCAAGCACCTTTCGCCAAAACACCTTCTCCGACGACCGTATATCCCGGATCCGCGCCAGCAACTCGTCAAAATAATTTCCACCCCCGGCCTGTTTCAATAACTCATCGTTCATCGTGAACCCTTTCACGATGTACTCCCGCAATCGCTGCGTCGCCCAGATGCGGAAATGAGTGGCAATGCGGCTTTTCACTCGATAGCCGACCGACAATATTACGTCTAAATTATAATGATCTATCTCGCGTTGAACCTTTCGCTCTCCCTCAGTTTGAACTATAAAGAATTTCTTTATAGTTGAAACGACATCCACTTCGCCTTCATCAAATATGTTCTGAATATGCTGGCCTATGTTTTGTCTGGTCGTCTGAAACAATTCGGCCAGACCGACCTGCGTCAGCCAGACAGTCTCATCCTCCAGCCGCGTTTCAATCAGTGTCCGGCCGTCGTCTGTTTGATAGATGATTAGCTCACTTTTATCTGCTGTCATTGTATAGCTCTTGTCAGAGCCGGGAGCGTTTGGAGGCCTCCTACAACACTGGCACATTTTTGTGCCAGAACCGAGCTGGTTTTTCAGGCAGCTAAGCGGTTATTAACTGACTCTGGCATTTCGTCCCAAGTACGGCCTTCTAAGACACGCCCGTGTTTTTTCTTCTGAACACCGCCCCATTGCTTGAAAAAGAATGCAACACCAGCATCGAGACATTGCTCGCGGATACTGGTAACCCAGTGAATAGGCATGGGCCTCGCACCGAAACCGCTTTCGCCACCAACTATCGCCCAGTCGATACCATTTAGATCAAGATTTTTAAGCGGTCCAATTAGAGGCTCTAACGATAGAAACTTCGTTTTTGCTCCAGTCCGTCTTAAATGATCGATCCTCGGTACATATTTCTGACTTTCGACGGAAACCCCCATCCAAATATTCGGTGCCCATTCCAATAACGGCGACAATTGTTCGAGTCTGTCGGCACGTTTTGTTAAAACCTGAAAATGATGCCAATGCGCCCGTTTCATCACGTCAAAGACATCTTGAACGTACTCAAGGGGAACGTCCTTATGAAACAGGTCGCTCATCGAGTTCACGAATATTGTCTGAGGCTTTTTCCAACGAAGCGGAAGCTCCAGCATATGTGGCTGCAAGGTCATTTTGAACCCATTTCGATAGTTGTTCTGACCCATTGCCTTTAGCCGCTTCGACATTCGCTCCGCGTAGCAATTCTTGCAGCCAGGGCTGATCTTGTTACAGCCAGTAACAGGATTCCACGTCGATTCCGTCCATTCAATTGATGAATTAGCACCCATATTAACCTCTACTGGATTCGAAGAACATCCGTATCGTTTATTCGTTTCTTTCCAGAAACCTCGGTCAGTCGGCCTTTCGAAAGAAATTCCTTAACGACTGCTGTGTAATCCTTGCCGTCAAACCTACCGAAGTTCGCTAGGATCAAATCAGCTCTTAATTGTCCACGTGTTATTTTTTCTTTACCCGCTAAGTACTTTTCGATACTATTTGCCAATTCCGTCCGCCGAATCCGGACGGCATTTGCGAGAGATGCTTCGTCCGCGAACAGGGGCAGATCATCCTCAACGTGTTCACCATATAGCATATCTTCTTCTTCACGAATAAAGTCGTTTATTAGCCTTAGCCCATCCGTGTGGCGGGTACAATATACGAAATGATATTTCGGCTTTGAGTTGAGTTCTTCCCGGATCGGATACGCCACGACCGCGAATCCAAAAGCGGAGAGATTCGTCATGTATTCCTTAAGCAAAATGTCTTCCGCCTGTAACGATGTGAGGTTCGCCCCTTCAATCTTTTTTCGCCAGCCGTCACTCCCAACTATCGCCGTTATGTTAGCCGCGTTAGTTTCTGCTGTTTTCGGATCGGTGTTCTTTGACAAGGCCGCATCAACAATCCTGCGAAGACCACCCTGATTGAAATTGATAATAAGCTCCGTAACAGCTGATCGTCGAGAAAGGATTGGCTTCAAGTCCTCAAAACGCAAGTCGGTCGGCCCAAAAGGGTCAATAAAGAATAGTGCGGGATTTCCACCGACGATGGCGCGAATTCTTTGAACGCACTCACCGAATTCGCCCTTAATATTCTGGACCCGTCCCAAATCAACCCACTGCCGAGTCGCATGTTGGAGGCTATCAAAGATGCCTTCGTTGCTTTTGTCGGCCTCAATGTTGACCAGCTTAAGATTCACTGGTTCCGACCATCCTAGACAAATGTCGCCAAACTTTGCGATTAAAATAGGTGACCCTTCGGACCCGTCGTCATAAACGGCGGCACCAGCAAATCCGTCGATGACGAAGATTTCACGCGAGGAAGTCGTCCTGGCAACTTTCGCACTAAAGGGCTGGATGTATTTACGAAGAAGGCGATGCTTTCTCTGCGACCAAGGTTTTAAGCTGTCGAAGAACTCCTTACTCATAAGATTTTGCAAATATACCACAACCTAAATAGCATGAACACTAGTAACACTCCCGTGCGCTTCGACCGACGCCAGCGATCATGTCGAACACTCACTTCACACGTGAGAGGTCGGAGGCATAAGAACCCAGTCACTATCGTTCCCGGTTCTGACCAGAAGTATTTCCCCGGTCGCTACCGCTCCCCGTTCTGACCCGGTTGTGGGCGTGGCCGAGGGCGGGGGGTGAGACTTTGGCGGTGCGGAGGTCGAGGATCAGGATGCCGTCTTCGTCGATGTCGGCGTCGTAAAAGCGGACCGTGGGGGGCAGGTCGATGCGGTTTTCGCGATTCTGAGATGAACAACTAGGCAGGAATCAGATTTTTAGCTATTTCGCGTTTTACGGATGCCACAAGGTTACGGGACTCGGCGGGTGGGAAGTTGCGGAGTTTTAGGCCAAGCGCATGGGGAAGCTCGAGGCCGAAGATACCGTTGCAATCAACTATAGAGACATCATAGGTGCCACGCTCGTTGCCGAGTAGTAGATTCAGGCTTATTGAACGGCCATTTTTTTGTTTGATCCCAACGATCTTTATTGAATTTGCCATCTCGTTATTACCTCTCCACCCCAGCACTCTAGAATCTCATCTATAGACATCTTATAGGATGTCTGGTCAAAAGAGTCAAGAATTTTGACCATTCCCGATTCCGTTCTCCCCGCAATTACAACTGCGTGACCTATTGCTAATGGTTGTTCCAAAAGCACTATCGCCAGATCGCTGCCTGAAAGCAATTTTTCAAGACTTTCTTCGTCCGTGCTTATACCAAGCCATTTTTTATTGTCATCCGACCGGTCAAACGAGTTAAGACAGTCGGCCAATGCTTTTACATACGATGGTTCGCCAATGATACTTCGAATTTCATCTTGCGAAACATAAATGCCACGCTGTCTTAGAAGCATTTCTCCGGCAGCAGACATGCACGAAATACCTGTCGTTTGTCGAACGATCGATTCGTCAAATTCCTCATCATGTCTCTTCCAATTGCCTCCTGCACCAATATCCATTTAATTAGATTATATCATTGGTAGTAAAGGTTTTCTGTCGTTTTAGGATTTGGTCGTTACCGCTCGCGGGACTTACGTTTGCGGTCACGCACTGTGGTTTTTGTTGCGATTGCGGGCGTGGCCGATAGAGCGAAGTGAGACTTTGGCGGGGCGGAGATCGAGGATCAGGATGCCGTCTTCGTCGATATCCGCGTCGTAGAATTGGACTGTGTGCGGCAGGGTTTGGCGGTGGCCGCGGACCATCTTGGCGCCGGCGCGGTTTGATATGCACCGGATAGGCGTTGCGTGCAGCAAGCGCGGCGGGTTTGAGGCCGATGCGTTTGTTGGTGGTGTCAAAGAGGATCTGGAACGCCTTTAGCTCGCCCATCATTTCGTATTTCGCCCGCGGGTCGACGCCGAGCGTTATGTGTAATTCTGCACATCAAACGCTGCCTGCTCAAAACATCAGCGGCCCGCCCGCGCCCGTCGGGCGAACGCCCAGTTAGCGTTGGGCAAAGGATGATACGACGAAATGTAAGATTGAGACCAGAACGAACAGTTTTTTCATGTTTCTATTGCTGGCAGTTTATTGTGTTCAACCGCCACGTAGGCGTAGGTGGTTCTGACCTCTGCACTTTACACTCGAATCGGTTTTGCCGAAAATATACCTGATGTTTCAAAGAGTTGTTATTACGGCTGTTTTCGTAATATTGTTCGCGGCTGCGGCCGCTGGGCAAAAGGCCGGGCCCGCGGCGACGCCGGACACCCGCGAACCCGCAAAAGCCAACACCCGGCCGGCACCGACGCCGGAGCCGCCAAAGACCGAGCCTTTTGACAAAGCTGATGTAAAAACGCTTGCGGCTCAATGCGTCAAACTCGAGACCGAGGCCGGTGATATCGAGATCGAGATGTACCCGGAAAGCGCGCCTGAATCTGTCCGCAATTTTCTCAATCTCGCTGCGACCGGCGCGCTCGATACAACGACGTTTAGCCGCGTCGTGCCGGGCTTTGTCATTCAGGGCGGTGACCTTTACACACGCGAGGGCAAATTGACGTACGCACAGGGAATGCGGGCGCGAAAGACGATACCGGACGAACCGAACAAGATACTACACGAACGCGGTGTGGTCTCGATGGCGAGAACCGACCAGCCCAATACCGCGACGACAAATTTCTTTATTCTTGTATCGTCAGGCCAGCATCTCGACGGCACCTTTGCCGCATTTGGCCGCGTCACAAAAGGAATGGAAGTTGCCGATGCGATCAACAAGATGCCGGTCGAGAATGAAAAGCCCGCGAAACCGGTGCGTATCAAAAAGGCCAGTGTTATAGCGTGTGTTGCAAACCCAACGCAATAGAGGTCAATCCGAAAAATCCAGATCCAGCGTCATTCGATATTCATTGGCCATTGACGGATGGCCGTGGGCCATCGCGACGTCGATACCCTTTTTATAAGTTTCGACAGCCTTTTCCCGGTCGCCGGATTGTGAGTACGCATTTGCGAGCATTCCAAAGGCGTTGCCTTCGTCGTCGGCTTTGGCGAGATAGCCTTCGAGCAACCCAATGACATCTCCGTGAAGGCCGATCTTTTCGTATTCCTTGGCAAGGCCAAACATCACCATCGTGTTCTCAGGATCGGCGTCGAGCATCTGGCGAAAGACTTCGATACGGTTTTGCATATGGGTAAGAGTTTAAACGCAAAGACGCAAAGGTGCCAAGATACAAAGAAAAGCTCCTTAGAAATCTTTGCGGCTTACGCGACTTTGCGTTAAAAAAGTCTTTGCTGAACCGGTTCGGGAGCGGCTTCGGGTACGGGCGGCGTTTCGTGTTGATTGAAATTGAGGCGCCGACTGTGAAAATCAAACAGCTTGCGCGTCACTTCCCATTGCTCAGTCTTGCCGACGCTTCGGTCCTTGTAAGTAAGGTGCCGGAGCGTTCCGCCCCGTTCGCGCTTTATCGTGTTGATGATCTTGGTTACGCGGGTCGGCGGCAGACGCTCGTGCATTTTTTGGACAAAATATTCCTCTATCGAATCGGTGTCGAGGTGCAGCATCGACATAAACGCTCGCGTCGCTCCACACGCTTTGGCGCGTTCGAGCAGGCCGGGAATGTCCGATTCATTATAGCCGGGAATGATCGGGGCGATGCCGATGCCGACCTCCATACCGGCATCTGCGATCTGCTGCATAGCACGAAAACGAGCCTCCGGGACAGGCGTGTACGGCTCAAACGGATTCGATTTTTCTTTGGTCAGAAACGGCAAAGAAAAGAACACAGATACTTTTTTCAGTTTCTTGAGAATATCGATATCGCGAGTGACAAGCGGCGATTTTGTAATTACACCTACCGGAACCTGAAACTCAGCGCAAATCTCAAGGCATTTACGGGTCAATTCATAGCTTGCCTCAAGCGGCAGATACGGATCGGTCGCAAATGAAAAATCGAGATGCGGCATCTTATCGCGCATCTTTTTCAGTTCTTGCCTTAGCAAAGCAGGAGCGTTTGGTTTGACGACGATCTTTGTCTCAAAATCCGTCCCAGCGCCATAGCCGAGGTATTCGTGATATTGACGCGCAAAGCAGTACGTGCAGCCATGAACGCAACCGCGATAGCAATTGACCGTATAACGCCAGCCGCCCTCCCAATCGGAGGCGAAGGCCTTCGTGATCATCTTCTTGGTCGCTGTTTCCTCAAATATCTCAAGCTTTGTCGGTGGCGGTTCGCCAACGTATTCGGCGGAGTATTTGTTGTATGGATTGGGCGGGTTTGTAATTTGTCGCACAAATGCAACAGTAAGGCCTTCAAAGAAATTTAGCAAATTTTTAACACAAAGAGGAACAATAAAAATCTTTGCGACTTTGCCCCTTCGCGTCTATGCTTTAAATTTCCTTTTGCATCAGCAGATCGGTCTGCGGGTCGGAACCGAGTTGGAATATGTGGCGGCCCACTGAGCGGAAGCCATTTTTTTCGTAGAACCGCTGTGCCCGCGGGTTGAATTCCCAAACACCAAGCCATATAACATCGCGGCCTTCATGCCGGGCCCTATTGAAACACGCGTCCATCAATGTCTGCCCAACGCCTTTACCTAAAAACTCCTGCCGGGAATAAAGCCGAGAAAGCTCGACAGGCCGCTCGGCCGTTATCCCTTGCTCGATGTTATCAATAATGATCTTTGCATACCCAGCGAGTTCGCCATCGATCTCGGCCAGCAGGAAGATAGAATTCGGGTCGGCGAGTTCCGTAGTTATCTGCTCGACCGTAAAAGCCTGCTGCATGTAGTGGGCAAGGTCGTCAGGCGCATTTTTAGGATGATTGGCGAAGGCATCCCAGAATGTTGTGTACGAAAGGTCGGCAAGCAGCTTGGCGTCTTCTAGTGTCGCCGGACGGATGGAAGTAGAGGTCATAAAATAACTCTGAGAAATCGCCGCTCTAGATTCCCGTATCAAAGGCAAAGCCTGCATTACGATACACCACCGGAAGCGGGCGGAAATTGTGCGAAGCGATACTAACGTTCAGGACATTCGCGATCTCAGCGGCGATAGAGTCCTGAAGCTCAAACAGGTTAGCATCCGAATCGTCAAAGGTCTTGCTCCAGACGATCCGTCCATCGGCGGTATTTAGCAATTCGACGGCTACTCGAATGCGATCGTGGTCCCGCTGTACAGACCCGGTCACCACTGCATCAACCCGCAGCCGGCGGCCCGCGGCGATGACATCCTGATCAGGCAGTGCCGGGCCATCTCTGCGTACTATCAGGTCCTGGACACTCCCAAGCCGGGCCCTTAGCGTGTCGCTTATGCCGGTACCAATAAATTCGTCCCCGGTCGCCGCAGCTCTAAAATCAAGGACTGCAAGACTCTGCCGATAACCGTCAGAATGATAATGAAGGGACGATCCGAGGAAAATAATCCCGACAAGAAAGATGTACGAAACCGCCCACGCATATCCGATCCATGCGCTCTTGTCTACGGTAAAGCCTGTCCGTCCGGGAAACCGAAGTATATTTGTCGATCTTTGCGTCGGGATCTCGATAGGAGCTACAAGAATATCTTTGCGGACATCAGCCACAAAACTGTAGCCTTTGCCCGGTATGGTCACAATAAAACGGTGGTCATCGGGCCGTTCGCCAAGGGTCCGCCGGAGCGCTGAGATCTGCTGCGTAAGGTTATTTTCCTCAACGGCGGTGTCGGGCCAGACAGAATTCATCAATTCTGATTTTGAAACTGTGTTTCCGCGATGGTGGATAAGAAACAAAAGTGTGTCGAAAGACTTCGACGTTAGAGGCAGCGCGGTCCCAAGCCTTAACAATTGGCGTCTGAGCGCGTCCACTCTAAAGCCTTCAAATTCATAAACAGCGTTTTCGTTTTGCTCACGCATAGATCAATTCAGATTCAACCATTATAGGTGAGTTCGTTGACACGAACAATCCAAAAAAAGCCTGTGTTTAAGTCCCGCTAGTCCGAGATTTCACAAAATTTCACAATTTCTAACGACTTTTGCGGTCAGAAATGAAGACACTTGTCGGGAGAATTTCATCTGCCGGAAACTATCACATGCAATTATTTAGAATTAAACCGCTTGAAACTATCCTTAGCGAAAGCAAGGCCCAAGGAGAAGGAACGCTCAAAAGGACGCTGGGTGCGACCGCGCTTACCTTGCTCGGCGTCGGGGCGATCATCGGGACCGGCATCTTTGTATTGACCGGCCAAGCCGCGGGCAAACATGCCGGGCCGGCGGTCGTGATATCAATGATACTCGCGGGCGTTGTCAGCGCGCTCGCCGCCCTGTGTTATTCGGAATTTGCGTCATCCGTGCCGATCTCGGGTTCCGCCTATGCGTACGGCTATGCTACGCTGGGCGAATTTGTCGCCTGGGTTATCGGTTGGGACCTGATCCTCGAATACGCCTTTGGCGCCGCGACCGTCGCCGTCGGGTGGTCGGGGAATGTCGTAAGCCTGCTCGCCGATCTTGGCATACATTTTCCTGTTGCACTGAGCGCGGCTCCCGGGACAAAATTTGTCCGACTCACCGAAACCGCCGTCAGCCAACTCGCCAATTTGAGGATCGGCGAGACGGTACTAAACCCGCCTGCCGGATATAACGTCGTTACGGACGAGCTGGCAAAAGGCCTGGCACAGACCGGAATCAACACTCCCGTCGAAACCGCATTCTTCAACCTACCGGCATTTCTGATCGCAATCGCCGTAACAGCCTTGCTGGTCAAAGGCATAAAGGAATCCGCCAACTTTAACTCGGTTGTCGTGATGGTCAAGATCTGCGTCGTCGTGCTGTTTATAATCGCGGGTGTCGGCTACGTTAATACACATTATCTTGGAATTGGCTGCCAGGCGGGAGCCGGCGATTGCCTACAGTTCATCCCGCCAAACACCGGTACATTCGGTGAATTCGGATACAGCGGCATCCTCACGGGGGCAGCGGTCATATTTTTTGCCTATATAGGTTTTGATGCCGTCTCGACTGCGGCGCAAGAGGCAAAAAATCCGCAGCGTGACATGCCGCGGGCGATTATCGGTTCGCTGGTCATCTGCACGATTCTCTATATCCTTGTCGCCGGGATAATGGTCGGCCTGGTTCCGTACACGCAGCTTAAGGAAGAATCGGCTCCGATAGCCGCCGCGATCACAGCCGCCTCTCACCAGGCCGTCGAAGGTTCGACCATCAGCTATCTTCTAAGATCCTTTTCGGTAATTATCAAGGTCGGCGCCGTGCTTGGCCTCAGCTCGACGATGGTGGTCCAGATAATGGGACAGCCGCGAATATTTTATTCGATGGCCAAGGACGGACTGCTGCCCGAATGGGCCGCGAAGATCCATCCCCAATTCCGAACGCCATACGTTACAACCATAATAACCGGCAGCATTGTCGCAATAATGGCCGCTCTTGTCCCGATCTCGATGCTTGGCGAACTGGTCAGCATCGGAACGCTGTTCGCTTTTGTCATCGTCTCTATCGGCGTGGTCGTACTGCGCCGGACACAACCCAACCTTCCGAGGCCATTCAAGGTGCCGTTTTCGCCGGTCGTTCCCATTTTATCGGCAGTCGCGAGTCTCTATTTGATGTACGGCCTCCCGTGGGACACATGGTTAAGGCTGATCGTGTGGATGGCTCTAGGACTGCTGATCTATTTTGGCTACAGCATCAGGCACAGCAAATTGGGTGAGGCATCCTCGGAAAACCAAACAAGATGAGCATGATGTTCAGGATACTTTTCGCCTTTCTCGTCATTCTGTCCATCTTGTTTCTCTTTCGTGGACAGTGGTGACTACTTGCCGCTCATGATCAGCTTTGCAATGGTCTGTAGCTGCATGTTTGAGGTGCCTTCGTAGATGGCTCCGATCTTCGAATCACGCCAGAATTTTTCGACCGGGTAATCCTTAACGTAGCCGTAGCCGCCGTAGAGCTCGATAGCTTTACTTGAGACCGCCTCGGCGACACGGGACGAATAGAGTTTTGCGATGGCGGCCTCTTTTAGAAAAGGTTTCCCCGCATCCTTAAGCCGGGCGGCATTGTAAACGAGCAGCCGTGTCGCCTCGATCTCGACGGCCATTTCGGCGAGTTGAAACTGGATTGCCTGAAAATTATTGATCGTCTGACCAAATTGCTCGCGTTCGGCGGTGTAGTTGAGAGCAGCCTCGTAGGCCCCCTGGGCAATGCCGAGCATTTGGGCGCCGATCCCGATGCGGCCCTCATTGAGTGTCTCGATCGAAACCTTGTAGCCTTTGCCGACAAGCCCAAGCACATTTTCCTTTGGCACTCTGCAATTTTCGAGGATGAGTTCGGTCGTGGAGGACGCGCGGATGCCGAGCTTGTCTTCCTTTTTACCGACCGAAAATCCTTCAAAACCCTTTTCAACTATAAAAGCGGTGATGCCTTTGTAACCCGCGGCTGGATCAACAGTCGCGAAGAGCACGAATATTTCCGCCTCATTGCCGTTTGTGATCCAGAGCTTTTGCCCGGTCAGCTCATAATGGTCTCCTTTCTCGACGGCTCGTGTTTTGAGAGCAAAGGCGTCCGAACCGGATGATGCCTCGGAGAGTGCATATGCACCCACCTTCCCGTTTGCGAGTTGCGGCAGATATTTTTTCTTTTGTTCATCATTTGCCCAACGCATAAAGGCGTTTGTTACAAGCGTGTTATGAACATCGACAAAAACCGATACCGAGGCGTCCACCCGCGCGAGTTCCTCGATCGCGAGAATTGCGTTAAAGATCGTCGAACCTGCTCCGCCGTATTCCTCGGGCGACTCGATAGCCATCAGGCCCAGCTCAAAGCACTGTTTGATAAGGCCGGGGTCGAGTTTGGAGGCGTACTCCATGGCCTCGACACGCGGGCGAACCTCGCCCTCGGCAAATTCGCGGACGGACGCGCGGAACAGTTCTTCTTCTTCCGATAAAACTGTCAGGCCGGTGTTTGAAAATGCGGCCCCGGTGGCGATACTCATATATTTCCTTAAAGCTATTTTGTTATTTAAGTTTCGATAAAATACCATTTTAGTCACGCGAGGCGGCAAAGGCAAAAGAGTGACTTTAACGGTCGAACCCCCACAAAAATCATCAAAAAGTATGAGCCGGCTGAAAATCGCCGGTGTTATCCTGACGATCTTTGGCATCGCTCTGTTTGCGTATTTTGTTTACGCGGTAGGTTTTCACGAGATATTTGAGGGCGTCAAGCGATTCGGTTTCGCCGGTTTTGGCGTCATCGTCGGCATTTATTTTGTGCGGATCTATACCCGGGCTTACGCGTGGAAATTGTCTGTCCACGAGCCATATTCATTGAGAATACGGGACACTATCCCGGCCGTCGTTATCGGCGAGGCGATGAGCAACACGATCCCGCTTGGAATCCTTATCAGCGGCACATCCAAGGCTGTCGCGGTACGAAAGCACATACCACTGGTCGGCGGATTGTCGTCGGTCGCGACCGAAAATCTATTTTACAGCTTTACCACGGCCTTGTTTTTGATCGCGGGTGCGGTTGTGTTTTTGAGAGGGTTTGTGCTCGACGAAACCTTAATAGTCACGCTCGACATTCTCATCGGCACTCTCGCCTTTCTTATAGTTTTGGGTCTCGTGATGGTTATTCGCCAGTGGCATTTTGCCAGCGAGACCTGCGAGTGGCTTTATGAAAAGGGATTTTTTCGCAGGCTTCTCGAAAAGGGCCGGCTCGATGTCCGGCTATTCGAAAATTTCATCTATGGATTTTACCGGCGGTATCCGCATCGGTTTTTGCCGATTTGCGGTCTTGAGACCGCTTACCATTTGCTCGGGGTCGCCGAGGTTTGGTTCATACTTAGCCGCCTGAGCGACACATATCCGAGCTTGCTCAATTCGTTCCTGCTCGAATCGATCAGCCGGCTTATTACCATTCTTTTCAAGCTCGTCCCATTCGTTATCGGCGTGGACGAGGCGGGTGCCCAGTTCGTCGGGTCGACTGTCGCTCTCGCCGCCGGCATGGGTGTAACGCTCGCAATCATACGTAAGGGCCGCATCGTCTTTTGGACCCTCATCGGCTTGATCTTGCTCATAAAGCGGGGTATTTCTATCAGCGAGATCACTAAAAGCGTTGATGGGTAAAACGGGGGAGTTTTTTGGGATAAGATAGCGCTATGGACCGACGTAATACGATGCTGATCATAGGAGCCGGGCCGTGCGGTTTGTCGCACGCGAAAGCGCTGGGTGATGCGGGCATCGAATACGAACAGGTCGAAGCCGACGATGACGTCGGCGGCAATTGGTACCACGGAACATACCGCACGGCGCACATAATATCGTCCAGAAAAACAACCGAATTTACCGACTTTCCCATGCCAGCCGACTATCCCGATTTTCCCAGCCAGGGGCAGATGGGCGATTATTACAAACTCTACGCGGACACGTTTGAGCTGCGGGAAAAGATCGAATTCAAAACCAAGGTTACGGCGGTCAGGCCGCGTGCGGATGAGATGTGGGATATCGAACTCGCAAACGGCGAACGTCGCGTCTACAAAGGTGTGCTTGTCTGCAACGGGCATCACTGGCATAAACGATTTCCCAAATATCCCGGCGAGTTTACGGGCGAATACATCCATTCAAAAGATTTCAAGGACCCGAAACAGCTCGAAGGAAAACGCATATTAGTGATTGGCGGCGGCAATTCGGCGTGCGATGTTGTATCCGAAGCGGCCCGTGTTTCCGAATGTGCCCATCTCAGTCTTCGTCGGGGATACTGGATGACGCCGAAGACAGTGTTCGGCAAACCGTCGATCGAATCACCGCTGATGCATCTGCCGTTACCGCTGCAGCGGCTGTTATTACGCATTCTGCTGCGTGTCGTTGTCGGAAAATATGAGGACTACGGCTTGCCGCGGCCGGACCATAAGATATTTGAAAAGCACCCGACCATCAGCACCGAGATATTTCACTATTTAAAGCACGGACGCATCAAGCCCAGGCCGGACGTCGAGCGATTCGAAAGTAAAACCGTCTATTTTAAGGACGGTACGCGCGACGAGTATGACATGATCGTCGCCGCGACCGGGTTTTATGTCAGTTTTCCGTTTTTACCGGAAGGAATGGTGCCGATGAAGAATGAACAGCTTCCGCTGCTTTACGCCGGATGCGTTCTGCCCGAATACAGGCATTTCTATTTGATCGGCACCCAGCAGGTGCGTTACGGTATCGGGCCGCTGCTGACACCAGGCTCGCGGCTTATAGCCAAAATGATCAAACTGCAGGATAAAATGGAGCTGCCCATAGGCCTCGTTCTGAAGGAATCGGGTTATCCATTGCCTGACACTCATCTCGTCGATCCGATCAGATCGCTCAGGCGAATGAAGATCGCGAATTACACGCTACCCCGGCTTCTGAAAAAGGAGCGAAAGCTAAGAAAGCGCTTTGCAGCCCATGCAAAGACCGATTGGCAACTAACTGGGAATCCAGACGTAATAGTTTATTGATCCGCAACAGAGGTCAGAACCACCTGCGTAAGCAGGATTCTTCAACGGATGAGATCGTAACTCGACAAAATAAGGCTCTTTGTGTCAAAATTCTTCTTCTGTTCACATTTTGATTCAGAAAGTAGTTTAAGGAGTATTTAGTTTTAGATGTCAGAAGAAGCAGTTCAGACCGCACCGGCGGCAGAAGAAGCGCCGGCAAGCACGGAAGACGTGTCATATCAGGCGGTTGAAAAAGAGGGAACGGTTACGGCTATATGGGAAATGCAGGGGCAAAAGCACCTTCGCACCATTGATCCGCGTTCGATCGAGGGCAAGCAGATCCTCGCTCTGTTCGAAACCGCAGGGTAGCCACTTCCGTCCACTTGAATTACACGAAGGTTCACGAAATACTTTTCGTGGGTCTTCGTGTTTTTTTGTGGTTATCAATTGGTTTGTCCAGCTACGCTTTCAAACGCATCTCGCTGCCGTCCTTCGCACCGATGCGTCCTTTTTTTTCGCGGCAAAATTCGGTAACGAGTTCCGTAAAAAACTCACTCTTTTCCTCCTGCGGGACGTGGCCGCAATCTTTTAGGACGA
>JAYVDQ010000252.1:0-4274 GCA_043749325.1 Chloracidobacterium sp.
GGCTTTTGCGTATTTCCGATATCCGCAGGTTTATGAGCCAAAACCGCTTTCAAATCCGCATTCGTCCAAGATCGAGAGCAGCCCGATCGCCGCGGCCGAGAACGCTAATTCGTGCACGACCTGCCACACGATGAATCAGCCGATCGAGAATGCCTGCGTCCGCTGTCACACGGCGGAGCAGTTTCATGCGTCGAACACCAAAGCTCATCAGGAAGCGGGCATAACCTGTACGGTTTGTCATAAGGAGCATCAGGGAGCGGATTACCAACTCACCGCTTCGGCAATTCAAAGTTGTGCAACTTGCCACAACGACAGCAATTCAAAGACCTATAACGGCAAGGCCGTCCGCACGGCCCACGGCGGATCGTATGGTTATCCGGTCGTGGGCGGTGTCTGGAAATGGAAAGGCGTCTATCGCGAGCTCGCCGACGCGATACCCGAGATTAACTTGACAGCCACCGCCGATAAGGACGAGCAGGGCAAGCTCAGCCGCCAGTTTCACGCGGTCCATCTGGCCCGGCTCAAGTTTCCCGAAGGGTTAACGGGTGACAAATTTGGCCTTGTCTCGTGTTCGACGTGCCACAAGAGTTTTGGCAAAGACCTCGACCGGGTCACGCCCCGCGCAGCGTGTGCCGTTTGCCACACGAACGCCCAGGGCGAAGAGAAACGCGACGCGAGATTTGCGGGTAGCCAGGTCAATTGCATATCGTGCCACGTCCAACACGCCTACAGCGGCACGCGTTGGAACGAATTCTTATCGGAAGAGGCCCTGAAGCGCAGAAACGACGCCGTGGCGGCACAGATCGAACGGCTTAAGGAAAAATGAAACCGATCCATATCATCATCTGCCTTGTGGCCCTCACGTCGCTGATCTTGCTTAACCAGGCGTCCGGCGCCTCCCCGGCGATGTACGGCGGGCTGACATGGATCGGGTGGCTCAGCATTGCCCTGGCCGTTTCCGGGCTGGGTTTCCTCGTCCTCGTTAGTGATTCGGCACGGGCATTCGGCTTTTTCGGTTCGAAGGATAAAAAAGCGTCGCCGCCGCCGTATATTCGTGTTCTCAGCGGAGCCGAGCTGAAAGAACTCGGCCTCGACAAATACAGGGGGCCTGTTTACCCGCATCCGGTAATTTTCCCCGACCGGTGCATCGGCTGCCAGGCATGTGTCGATGCCTGTCCGCATGATGTGCTCGCCATCGTCGACGGCACCGCCGCGGCGGTCGCCCCCGATCTCTGCATGGAGGACACCGCCTGTCAGGCCGAATGCCCCGTCAACCCCAAGGCCTGCATCATCATCAACACCACGAAAGACGTCCGCTCGATGCCGACCCCGACGCGGGACGGCGGAACCTTTCAGACCAACGTGCCGGGCTGCTACATCATTGGCGACGTTTCCGGCGTACCCCTGATCAAGAACGCTGTCAGAGAAGGAGCCGAGGTTATTGCGCGGATCGTCGATGAATTGAAAACCGCTCCGCCCGAACCAAAGGCCGCATACGACGTTGCAATCATCGGTATCGGCCCCGGCGGAGCGTCCGCCGCCGCCGAGGCGCGTATGGCTAATCTTCGCTACGTCGGCATCGAGCGAGGCAAGATTCTCTCCACCATCGACCGGTATCCGAAGGGGAAATACATCTTTTTCAAACCCGACACCAACGACTGGAACGGCGGCATCCCGGTCATGGGCCTGGGCCTGTCCAAGGCCAAATATGGCGGCGGCGAAGCGGACGACAACCTCTCCGTTTTCGACGCTCTCGGCGAAGATCTGAAAGCGGTTGTGGCACAACAGACTCCGGCTCTGCATCAACGGCTGATTGATAATATTCCGAGCGCATTGCACGGTGAGCTGTCGCAGAAGCTCTTTGAAAAAATCGAAAAAGAGTTGAAAAAACGAGTCGCGACGTATCTGAGATCGAAAGGCTCCGGCGATTGGGCTGCCCTCTACCGGGCGCATTTTCTGTCCGACCGCGACAACCTTTTACGAAGTTTCGCGGACGATATCGCCGATCAACTCGAAACCAAGATACCCGGCGACCAGCGTGAAAACATCCTCGCTGTCTGGCTGAACAGTCTCGCGGAGAAAGGTGTCGTCATCAACGAGGACGAGCTCTGTTCCGAGGTGAAACGCGCCGAGGATGGAGATTATTTTGTCGTTAATACCGAACGAGGCGAGGCGAAAACTCCTCAGACGTACAGCGCTCGGCGCATCATCATCGCGATCGGCCTCCTCGGGGCTCCTAACAAGCTCCGTCTTCCGAACGAGGATCTTAAAACGATCATCGACGGCAAAGAGCAGCAAAAAGTGATCTACGGCCTCTCGGAACCGATGGATTTTCGAGGCAAACACCTCGTCGTGGTCGGCGGCGGCAACGTCGCCGTCGAAGCCGCCGTCGATCTCATCGCCGTTCGCGACGGAGCAGCGATCACGCCCCGCAAGCCCGAGGACATGAACAAGGTCACGGTTCTCGTGCGCGATTATCTGGCTCCGACGGTAAAATTCGGCAATAAATTCCAACTCTATCAGTGTGCCGAGGACGGCCTGCTGAGCCTGCGTTTCGGCGTCGGCATCAAGGAAATGCGTGAGCACGAGGTGGTGCTCGAAGACGTCGTTACCAAAAAGGAACTCGAGACAATCCCCAACGATTTCGTCTTCGCCTTGATCGGCGGCGAACGGCCGAATAGATTTTTGGAGTCGATAGGTATTACGATCAAATAAGCGGGATTGGCCACAGAGAGCACAGAGGACACTGAGAAATATTCGATTATTTCGGCACGAAATTATTGCGGCCAGTGCTTGGAAGGTAAATCAATAGAATCTCTCTGTGAACTCTGTGGCTTATCTGGCAAAATCGATTGTATGAAAAAAGAAAGCGTTATGTTCGGCGTATTTGGGCTCATCGTGGGGCTAGTCATCGGTTTTATGGGTGCCAACAGCCTCAACCGTTCGCAGGGCGGTCAGATAACGCCAGCAGCGGCGCCGGGTTCGACCGGCTCGACCGCGGCGGGCAATCCCAATCTTCCCGCCGATCATCCGCCCATCGGAACGAGCGGAGCCGACCAACCGGCGTCAGGAGCGCCGCTGCCGCAGGTGACCGCGGCGATCGACAAGGCAAAGCAGCAGCCCCAGAGCTACGAAGCCCAAATGACTGCCGCCGATCTCTACTACCAGATCCAGCGTTTTGAGGACGCCGCCAAATTCTACGAAATCGCCGCCAAGCTCAAACCCGGCGAGTCTGAACCCGTTATCAAAGCCGGGAACGCCTATTTCGATGGCGAAAAATACGAGCAGGCCGAAAAGTGGTATATGCAGGCTCTGCAAAAAGACCCCAAGGATATAAACGTCCGCACCGATCTCGGCCTGACCTTTTTCTTACGCACCCCACGCGACATTGACCGCGCGATCAAGGAATACAAAACCTCGCTCGAGGCCGACCCCAACCACGAGATAACCCTCCAAAACCTGGCCCTCGCGTACACCGAAAATGGCGATAAAGAAAGTTTGGTGAAAACGCTCGAAAGGCTAAAAAAAGTAAATCCGAATAATCCGGTCGTAAAAAAGGCTGAGTCTAATTAGTTCTGAGTTTCAACTTTAGTTGGCCCGCCGTGCCGGAGGCCTGTTAAACCAGGAACTCAGAACTTATGCTGTTTTGAGACCGTCTCACTGACCGATCTGATGATCTCCAACGTTGACGCATCGCTGTCAAACACAGAATTTAGCCCCTGTTCCTCCATAGGCGGATCGCCCATCAGATCGTCGCCTTGTTTCCAGAAGACCTGGCCTTGTTTTGGCCTTGCGGTGCCGCCGAAGGCCCAGAAATTGGCTCCGGCCACGTGTTGCGAGACTTTTACATAAGACATGATGTACCGGAAATATCGGTCGCGAAGGCTGGTTGCAGCGGCCGGATCGAATGACGCTCCGTCACGCGGCAGGCCGAATTCCTCGACAACTAGGGGCTTATTGAGCATTGCAGCATCCGCGATGTGCATTGCAAGATATGCACGGGTCTTTTCCTGAAGCTTTGTATAATCCTCTCCCATTCGCCCGGGGCGAAACCATCCCCAATTCTTAGGCCAGATATGTATAGTCAGGTAATCGATGTTCGGGTCCTCGTGGGTCCTTTTGAAGATCGCATTGCTCTCGGTGCCGATCCAGCCCTCGTGGCCGGCGGTAACGAGATGACGGCTGTCAAGCCCCTTGATAAACGCCGCCGTGTCGCTGGTCCATTTTAGGTAAGCGTCATTTGCCGAGGGCCGCATAGGCCGAGGCTCATTGGC
>JAYVDQ010000253.1:0-6375 GCA_043749325.1 Chloracidobacterium sp.
ACAGCAAATCCATAAGTTGTCATTTCGACGATGAACCTATAAATAAATATTGTCAAGCTCATAACCCTATATTATTGATTTCTACTTTCCAGTGAGAAATTGACAACAATTAATGCGCGCGACGACACCAATTACAGGTTTTTCGGCCGATTCGGTTATACTTGCCAACATCTGTCATTTTAACTATATTCTTGAGGGCCATATTTCTATGAAGCTGAAAAATAACCGTTTACTGTCGCTCGCGATGTTCGTCGCGATCATTATTGGTTCTACTCCGTTTACGTTCGCGGTTGACGAAGGCATGTTCACGCCGGACCAAATCGCCGGGCTGCCGCTTACAAAACGCGGATTGAAGATCAAGCCGACGGATATTTACCGTTCCGGGGGCGGCGGGCTGACCGATGCGATCATCCGGTTGAGCAGTGGATGCACGGCTGAGTTTGTCTCACCGGATGGATTGATATTGACCAATCACCACTGTGGGTTTGACGCGTTGGTGTCGGCTTCGACGCCGGAGAAAGATCTGGTCGAGACCGGGTTTAATGCCGGCAGCCGGGCCGGGGAGTTTTCGGCCAAGGGGTTTACGATCCTGCTTACGCAGCGGATCGAAGACGTCACCGCCAAGGTCAAGGCCGGTACCGAAGCACTCAGCGGTCCCGAACTCGCGGCGGCGGTAAAGAAGAACAGCGACGACCTGAAAGCCGCCGAGCAGGCGAAAGCGCCAAAGGGCTCGACCATTGCTATTCAGGCGATCGACACCGGCTATTTCTACTATCTGTATCAAACAAGCGAGATCAAGGATATTCGCATGGTTTACGCTCCGCCGCGAAACATCGGCGTTTATGGCGGCGACCCGGACAACTTCGAATGGACGCGTCATACCGGCGATTTTTCATTCCTGCGGGCCTACGTCGCTCCCGACGGTTCGCCAGCGACATATTCACCGCAAAATGTGCCTTATCACCCAAAGAAATATCTGACGATGAATATCGGCGGCCTCAAGGACAACGATTTTGTCTTTGTGCTCGGTTTTCCGGGCGGCACGACGCGTTACCGCGAGAGCCAGTCGATCAATTACGCCCGCGACGCCAGCTTTCCGCTGCTCTACAAATGGCAGCGAGCTGTGAGCGACGCTCTCAAGACCATAGGCCAGAGCGATGAGGCAAAACGCATCTCGCATCAGACCGACATCGAACAGCTTGATAACACGCGGAAACTTTACGAGGGCGGCGAACGGCGTCTGCGTCTTGCCCGGGTCGTCGAGGCCCGCGAGGCCGAGGAAGCAAAGCTCGCGGCGTGGATAGCCGCCAATCCCGACCGGCAAAAAAAATACGGCATGGCGCTTCCGGACTTTAAGAAGCTCTATGCCGAAACGTACGGAGCACAGAGGCGCGATGCGATAATGCGCCGGTTCCCTGATCCGCAATGGACGCCTGTCTTTAGCCAGATGGTAAATGCGGCGACCGTTGTCAAAGACGGACGCAAGCTGACCGACGCCCAAAAAGCGGCAACGCTCACACGGGTCACGCATGCTCTCGAGGGGCGCGAAGCCTATGTCGAACGCGAGATTATCAAATTCTTCCTAAAACAACTGGACGAGCTGCCCGCTAACCAGCGTTTTGCCACGGCCGATACCAAGTTTGAGAACAAGAAAGGCAACGAGCGCCGAGATCTTGAAGCCGCGTATGCCGCAAAGATCGCCGACGGGTCGTTCGTCGATCCGGCAAAGATAATGGAGCTTTATTCGCTGTCGTGGAGCGACATCCAGGCCCAGCACCCGTTCATTGCGGGTCTCGTCGAGGAGCGTGGAGCCCTTTCAGACCGCACGGTAAAGCTCGTCGCCCAGACCGACCGGCTTCGCCCGCTCTACATGCGCGCGATGGCCGAGATGAAGGGCGTTAAACCGTACCCGGACGCTAATTTCACGATGCGCTTCACCTACGGCAACATCAAGGGCTATCAGTCCCGCGAAGCCGAATTTCGGTCTCCTTTTACCACGATGAAAGGCATGATCGAGAAAGACACCGGTGAAAATCCCTTTGACTCCCCGCAGAAGCTCAAGGATTTGCAGGCTGCACACAATTTCGGCCGCTACGGCGAGGGCGACAGCGTCGTTGTCAATTTTCTCGCAACCACGGACATCATCGGCGGCAATTCGGGCAGCCCGATCATGAACGGCAACGGCGAACAGGTCGGCATCGTATTTGACGGCAATTACGAGGGCCTCGGCAATGATTTCTATTTCGACCCGGCGGTAAATCGAACGATCTCGGTCGATATCCGCTACGTGCTCTTTGTCACCGAAATGTTCGGCGGCGCGAAATGGATCACGGACGAGATAAAGACCGTCGGCGGCGCCAAAGCAAAAGCCGCGGGTGCCATGGCCGGTTTCAAATTCGACAAGTTGAAAACGCAGGACGATCGTTTGGTATTGCCTTAAATGGAGCCCCGAACCGGAATAATTTTGCAAGGAGATCCAAGATGAAAAACCAATCGAAATTGGGCGATCAGAAATTACCCGTCTCACGCCGCACCTTTATTAAAACATCTACTCTCGCAGCGGGAGCCGGCCTGACCATTGTCCCGTGGATCCGCTCTTTTGCTGCCGGTGAAGGATCGGTACCGGACAGCGCGGCCACATCGTTGCCGGCGTCGGCGGATGTTACCTTGAATTTGCTTGACGGAAAAGCACTGGACCTCGACACGGGTGTCAGTTTTGGCGTTCCGTGGCCGCAGGGGGCGTTAAAGAAAGGCTCGAGTTTTTCATTGGCCGCGCAAGGTAAGCGGTTACCTGTACAGTCATGGCCGATGGCGTATTGGCCGGATGGCTCCATTAAGTGGATGGGTTATGCCACGGTCGTGCCCGCCGGGCTGGCAGGTCCCGTCACCTTGTCGCCGGGCTCGGGCGATGCGTCTGGAGATCTTAAAGTCACAAAAGATCTCAAATCGGTGGTCGTCGATACGGGCGTCCTCAAATGCACTATTCCCATGAGCGGGCCGAATGTCATTGATTCAATGAGCATTGGCGGAAGGGACGTAGGAGGTGCCGGACAGCTTGTTTGTATTCTTCAGGCCGGGCCGCAAACTGATCCGGCGGATTCGCCCCCACCACGCGAAAAATTTCTCAGCCTCATTAAAAACGTCGTGGTCGAGCAATCCGGACCTGTTCGCGCCTGCCTGAAGATCGATGGGATGCACAAAGGCACAAAGACGGGGCGCGAATGGCTGCCGTTCACCGTTCGCCTCTATTTCTACACGGGCCAGACGGCCGTCCGGGTCGTCCATACGATCACGTTTGACGGAGACCAGGAAAAGGATTTCGTCCGCGGCCTCGGCCTGCAGTTCGGCGTGCCTCTGCGTGAGGAACCGCGAAATCGCACTGTTCGTTTTGCCGGTGAAAATGGCGGTGTCTGGTCGGAACCGCTCCAGCCTGGCGGCGGCAATGTCGCACAGGAAACGGGGCAGAACTACGCGGGAAATGCGATATTCGCGGCCAATGCCATCTGGGATGATTTCAAACTGTCACAGCCGACACCGGATGGATTTACGATCACAAAACGCACCAATCCAAAAAGCACGTGGATCAATTCAGTTGCAGGCAAACGCTCGGCGGGTCTGGCGTTCGTCGGCGATCTCGGCGGAGGACTTGCCGTAAGCGTAAAGAATTTTTGGCAATCCTATCCCGCCGAACTAGAGGTGAAGAACGCGAGCCAGGCGGTCGCGAATCTCACCGCCTGGCTCTGGTCGCCCGACGGTCCGCAGATGGACATGCGCCACTACGATCTCGTCGCCCACACTCTCGCCGCATCATACGAGGATGTTCAGCCCGGGATGAGCACGGCCTATGGCGTCTCGCGCACAAGCGAACTGACGCTTTATCCCGTCGCCGGAGCATTGCCGACACGGGCAATGACCGCGACACAGGCCGAGGCCGGTTCGATGTTGCCGCTGCTGGCTGCGACATCGGAATATATTCATTCGACAGGTGTTTTTGGCGTTTGGAGCCTGCCCGATAGGTCGACGCCGTTCAAAAAAGAGGTTGAGAAAGGGCTCGATACGGTGCTCGATTATTACAAAAAGCAGGTCGATTCTCGCTCGTGGTATGGTTTCTGGCACTATGGCGATTTCATGCATTCGTACTCGGCGGCGCGTCACGTCTGGCATTACGATTGGGGCGGCCACGCATGGGACAACACCGAGCTCGGCGTGCCGCTTTGGCTCTGGTACAGCTTTTTGCGTACGGGACGCGCCGATATTTTTCGGCTGGCTGAGGCCCATACGCGAAACACCAGCGAGACAAATGTCTACTCTATCGGCCCGATGGCGGGTCTCGGATCGCGGCACAACGTCGTCAAATGGGGCTGCGGTTCCAAAGAGGCCCGTATTAGCCAATCGGCCCACTGGCGGCCGTTTTATTATCTGACGACCGACGAACGCATCGGCGACATAATGAATTTAACGCTTGAAACCGACAAAGCGATCGTCAAATTCGACCCGATGCGCATCGCGTCGCCGCAGATACCCGGCGAGCCGCAGTTCGAAGCACGGCTTCGTATAGGCCCCGATTGGTTCGCACTCGCCGGTAATTGGATGACCGCCTGGGAACGCACGGGCGACACCAGATGGCGCAATCGCATTCTCGCTGGCGTCGATTCGATCATGGCAATGCCCTACTGGCTACAAACCGGGCAGCGAAACGGCCTCAATCCGGATATTCCCGGAGGTGCGATCGGCCCACTTCGTGGTGGCGGCGGCGCGCAGGTCGTCGGCTATGACATCGCGACCGGCAAGCTGACGGCGATTCGCGATCCTCTGACAAAAACACCGCTCCCGGCGAGCTACAATCTCGCGACGATCATGGGCGGCGGCGAGGTGATGTTCGAGCTTGTCCCGCTGCTCGGCCGCAAGGATTTTGAAAAGGCATGGGCACAATACTGCCGCATCGGCGGTGCCCCGGCGGATGTCCTGACCCGCGATAAAGAAACGGGCAGCGAAGGCAACGACGCCCGCTACATCCTGGCCGAGCAAAGCGGCCCCCGGCTGGCTGCGTATGCTTATGCGCAGACCATGAGCCCGGCCTTCGCCGAAAAGGCTATCACCGGTGCTCTTAGCCGCGGTGGCGGGATCGCAAATCCGAAGCTGCTCAACGGGCCGGATGTCCTAAAATCTACCGAAGAAGCCCTGGAGGTCAATACGAATGAGGCCACCCAGACAGGCCTGACGATCATCGAGATGCTCGAGCTGTGCAAAGACCGTTTGCCGACCGAGGCTCCGGTTCGGATCACTCGGCCGCCTCGCGGCGGCGATTGAGGGTCCGGCCACTGCAACACAATTGCTATTTAATTTCGCCTACAAATGTTTTTTATTTCGGAACTTCTGCTACCGGCTACGTTCGGAATCGTTATGTATTATCGCAAACATTCTAGCTGCGGGTATTTTGGCAAGCTGTGAATGGACAATGATTCATGACCTTGGTTGGGGCAACGCGATTTCGTCGGCCAAACTCCTAGTAAATGAATCTTGTTATCTAATATGATCGATCTGATAAAAACATTAGTTGTTAGCACATCGATCCTATCGGTCTGTTTAGCCGGAGATATGTTGGGATTTGCCAATGCGAAACCATACGCGGCTGATGGAAATGACACATTTACGCCGTCTGAGCGGCAAATTGTTACCGTGGAAAACATCCGCGTGACCTATATCGAAAGCGGGGCGGGCCGTGCGGTGGTCTTGCTCCACGGCAACGCCGGCGGCATTGAGGATTTCGAATACGGGGTGATGAAAAATCTGGCTCGCGAATACAGGGTCATCGCGATTGACAGGCCCGGCCACGGTGACAGTGACCGCCCCGACAATGCCGGATCGGTCGAATATCAGGCAGAATTTTTACATAAAACACTTTCAAATCTCGGCATCGAGCAACCGATACTTGTCGGCCACTCATGGGGCGGGTCATTGGCGCTCGCTTACGTTTTGAAATATCCGGGCGAGGTCGCGGGCCTGGTGCTGCTTGCACCGGCCGCATATCCTGACCGGGGCGGAAATATATTTCTCCGGATGGCGGCAAAGGTGCCTTTTGTAGGCGAGATCGGGGTCATGCTGGGACAATCCATCATGGGCCGTCAGATGCTGCGGCGAGAGGTCGAGCGCGCATTTTACCCGCAACCTGTCCCCGACAGTTACCGCAAACTCGTCACCGCTTCGTGGCTGGGACGAAAACAGCTCAAGTCCTTTTTCGAGGACGAGGTTGACCTGAATGACAGCCTTAAGACGATGGTGCCTCAATATCATGGAATAAAAACGCCGGTAGTCATCGTCACCGGCGATAAGGACAAGATCGTCTCGCCAAAACAAAACGCCTATCGCCTGCAA
>JAYVDQ010000254.1:0-4381 GCA_043749325.1 Chloracidobacterium sp.
AAAGAGGTCCATCGCAGTGCGGAATTCGCATCACGCAGTGCGAGAGCATGCCACCGACTGATCTGCGTCTTCGGTGAAAGTGCAGCGGCCGGGATGTTCCGCGTAGCATATGCTCCCGTAGCAATGGTCAAGAAAGCACACACGCCAAAAACTAGTTTTTGTATTTTTCTTTGGATTTTCATAGTTTCCTTTACAGTTTGACGAGATACGTATCGCTGCCGTAAACACTGGCCGCACAGATGTTACATGTATTGCCCGAAATAAATGCGGTTTTCGGGCGAGCAGGTAATATCCAATTATAACAGCCGATATACCCGCGAGGGAATAACTAATGTTTTTACATCCACTTTCGGAAAAGTGTAAAACGCTTAATGGACGCCGGACCGGTTTATTTCTTCTTTTTGTCGGTATTGACGCCGGGCGTTGTGTAAAACGGCTTGTGCTGAACCGAGTAAACCTTGTCGTCGTATGTGCCGTCGCCGTCGACATCGACCTTAACCTCAAGCTTGTATTTTTTGCCCGGTTCATGAGTGCCTTCGAGGTCGTAGGACAGCGAATATTGGCTGCGGAGCAGCGCGTTTATTGAATTAAGGTAATTCGGTATCTCGCCCTCGAAGGTCATCGGGAAATGCACTCCGCCCGATTCTCTCGCAAATGTATTCATTGCATTCTGGGCTTGCAAGAAAGTTAGTCGTCCGGGCATACCGCTGATACTATCGGTTGCACCCAGATATTGCTCGTACTTTTTGTAGAACAGATTACCCGTGCTGATGATATAGATCGGGACTCCGGCTTCCTGTATCACGCGGCGGGCCTCGTCGTAGTTGATCCGGCTGAACGTGTCGATTCCCGATGCTACCAGGATGATCGCGCGGCGTTTGGACCTAACGTCAACCATGCCGCCGTACATTGATTTTTCTTCCTTGGAATTATCCAGCACTACCGAGTCGCCGCGTCCGCCGACGAGAGCAAACTTTAACGCGTCGTAAAGATTGTTCTCGCGAAAAGCGGGCGAATTTCTAAGCAGTATATTTATCGTATCGTTTAGCCTTCGCGGATCGTTGGTAAAATCCGTTATCGGCGTCGGCCGCATATCAAAAGCGATCACGGATGCGTAGTCATTGGGCGGCTTAATAAACCTTGTCAAAAATTGAGCGACGGGCCTGATAACCTCATATGTTCCCGGCTCAAACATACCGCCCGCCGCCGAGCCGAAAAGCTCGGTCCATTTGCTGTATTCGACGACGAGGGTGACCGTGATCGGCGAATCGGGCGTGGCAAACCCTGAAAGGTTTTGCTTGACGCCGTTCTCAAAGATCGCAAAATTTTCTTTCTTGAGCCCGGTAATGATCTGGCCGGTCTTTTTGTTGACAACGACCGCATCGACATTGACGATGTTGGTAATGATCTTTTCGACAGTGGTGTCGACGATGGCGTTCTTTTCTTCGTCGGCTCGCTTTTTATCTTCTGCGGCCTTTTTACGCTGTTCCTCGGTCATCGGCACCGGCCGCTCGTTCTTTTTTTGGCTCCCCTGGTTAGGGTCCGGCTTCTGCGGTTTCGATTGAGCAACGACCCCAAGCGTAGACAGCAGGAATAAAGCAGAAACAATCGCAACGAGCGTAAAAAGCGAGTGCCTGACGGCAAAGAAAACCATATTTATATCCTTAGTTCGACGGCCTGTAACTTTAGATACAAATTGTCCGCCTTTAGTTGGTTAAAATCAAGAAAGAGTAATGGGTCATATCTCAAAAGCCTCCTCAAAGCAAGGTCCAGGACTCAGGCCTTCTTTTTTTGGACTCGCTAAACGCCGCCTATTGACATCTGGACAGGGCCACGGCCTTTCCGCGTTCGAGAGTATAGCTGCCAATGACCTTGCCGGTTTCAAGACTCGTTAATGTCAGAGTCATGCGCTTGCCGGTAATTCGCCCCTCGGCGCGGATCGCCGTCGATCTGGGCGTCTCGGCGGAGGCAATGGCGGTGCTCGGGGTGTAAGTGCCAGTAACCTTGAATTTACCGTGGACGGGCTTTAGGCCACCGGGAATAGCGGCACGCGCGCATCCGAACTGCATAGACGCCAAATTTTTAGTTACCGTGAGCACGATGCCTTCACCGCCCCATCGTACCGGTTCGTCGCGGCTCTCGTTGGCTGTGCCACGAGTGTATGGGTTGCCGGACGAATCTACCAAGCCGAAAACAGTTCCCGCGGCCACAAGCATTAAAAATATTAGTATAGTAACCAATCTTCGCATTCTCACCTCGCGCTCCGTTTCCCTCGAACAGAGCTTGTCGATTGGATGTTACCCCTGCAGGGAATCGTTGTAAACAGGCAACTTACGGAAAATTGTCAACCCACCGCACATGATCCTTAGAAATTAAAAAAGAGTCAAAAAAAGTAGCAACGTACCTAGCCTTTCGCAAAGTTTCATGTTAACTTTCTTTTATTCAGATTTACCAACCTTAATTTATTTTCTTAGGACGGCATCCAGTGGAGGTGCCTGCACCGCGACCCAACGGGAGAGGCAGTGCTGACTGTCTTGGCAGATGGACCTACTATCGAGGGTCGTAATTACATACGGAGTGTGAAACATAATGAAAAAATCGCTAAGTTCTTTTGTCATTGTAAATAGCAAGGCTTTGTCCTTGATCGGCGTCATTTTAGGGGTGACTGTCTTAGGCATTGCCGCCTGGAAATCGGCGCCCCGAGTTACAAAATTTTTTGGTTACGGCGCGGATGCAAGTGTTGCATCCGTGACGGATAATGTGCCCGCAACGAATTTGCCGCGCAAGACGGAGCCTCGCTTTGAGCAGCAGGATGTCGGCCGCGAGACAGAAACACTTGAAAGAGCATCGACGGCGGAATCGAAATCCCCATTCTCGGTTACGGATATGGGGCGCCGCGATCCCATAGCGGCGATTTTTGTTGATAATACAAACTCCGGCATCGGATCCGACATAGCGATGAAGGAGCGAGCAGGTGAACCGGGAGTTGAAAGTCCCGCCGATGACCTCGAGGCTGCCCTGCGGTATGAATGTGAAATTACCAAAGACCCCGCGACGGGCACGATCCCCGAGGGCATATTTGAAGCGGAACGTGGTCAGGCGAAAGAAATAGTACAGCGTCAGCGAAACCTAAACCTGCCGGAGGCCTTTAATTTTACTTTTCAGGGCCCGGACAACCTTGGCGGGCGCCTGCGTGCTATTGCTTACGATGTCCGTTATAACGGAAATTCGAATCAGATCATACTGGCTGGCGGCATAAGCGGCGGTATCTATAAATCGACCGACAACGGAGCCACGTGGGTACGCAAGAGCCCAACCGGAGAGCATTACAGCTGCACCAGCATTGCACAGGATCCGCGATCCGGATTTCAGGACACATGGTATTACAGCGTTGGCGAAGCATTAGGAAACAGCGCCAGTGGCGGTGCCGCGGGAGCAACGTATGCAGGCAATGGCGTTTATAAATCTACTGACAACGGCGAAACCTGGGTCAGGCTGCCCAATTCAAACGATGGCGTTCTTGAATCACTTGATAGAAATACAGATCTGATCAGTAAAGTTGTTGTTGATCCTACTAATGGAAATGTATATATTGCCGCTTTGGCAACGATCCTAAGGTCAACTGATGGTGGAACTACCTGGAACGGGGTATTATTATCCGGAACCCTGGCAGATCCGAGCCAGATGACTGACGTTGTTGTAACAACCACGGGCCGGTTGTATGCCGGATTTGCGGGCGGCAATTCGGCCGGGGCAGATGGAGTATGGACATCAACGACCGGGGCAAATGGTTCGTGGAACCAGATAGCGGGTCCCGCCGGAACTCCTACGGGTTGGGACGCAAACGGTATGTATGGCCGAATTGTCCTTGGTATCGCACCCAGCGACGAAAACCTGGTTTATGCGTTTTATTCACTCCCAAATGAGTCCGCCTGCGCCAGTGTTGCTGCCCCAGAAGCTAAATTATTTCGTTGGAATAATGAGGGATCCACCTGGACCAATCTTTCAGCGACCTTGCCCGATGAACCTGGTTGCTCAGATGGGAATGATCCCTTTGCCGTACAAGGCGGGTACGACCTCGTGGTGGCCGTAAAACCGGATGACCCGAACACAATCTTTATTGGCGGCACCAACATTTACCGTTCCACAAACGGCGGCGCCACATGGACAAAAGCAGGTGGCTACGCAACCACTGCAGGTTACGATGCGTATACCAATTCTCACCCTGACATTCATGCTTTTGTATTTCAGCCGACTAATTCTTCGATCATGCTTACCGGAAATGACGGCGGCATTCAGAGAACAACTAACGACCTGGCTGCCAACGTTGTATGGACACAAATAAATTCTGGATTTAGGACCTATCAGTACGTTTATGTCG
>JAYVDQ010000255.1:0-4027 GCA_043749325.1 Chloracidobacterium sp.
GTCAGGCCCGAAGCACGCCGGAACGAGGTCTTGTCATTTATTCGAGGTGGTTTACTGGATCTGTCGATCAGCCGGCAGAAATCGTCGGTGTCATGGGGAATTCCGGTTCCTGACGACGAAAATCATGTGATGTACGTCTGGCTCGACGCTCTTTCAAACTACATCACCGCCATCGGCTACGGAAACATTGAAAAGGCTCCCATTGGTTTTGAGAAATACTGGCAAAATGCCGTTCATCTGGTCGGAAAGGACATTTTGCGGTTTCACACGGTTTATTGGTTTTCGTTTCTTACCGCAGCTGGTTTGAGGTTGCCTAAAACTGTCTATGCCCACGGTATGTGGCTCGATGCGGACGGCCGGAAGATGGGCAAAACAAGGGGTAACGTGATCGAAGTTGATGTATTACATCAATATTTTCAGGTCGATGCATTGCGTTATTTTTTGCTTCGCGAGATGGTTTTTGGCCAGGACGGTAAGTTTGGCTACGAAAATCTGATCGACCGGGCCAACGCCGATCTCGCGAGCGGTCTCGGCAATCTCGCAAGCCGGACGTTTTCGATGATAACAAAATACCGCGACGGCCTTATCCCGAGCGGCAAGATCGCCGATGAAAATTACATCAACGCCAAACGCGCCGGCGTAAGCCCGGACGAACAAGAGTTGGTTTCTGTGATCGAGCATGCCAGGGATGAGTTTTTGCGGCGTTTCGACAATTTCGAATTTAGCCTGGGCCTCGAAACGATCTGGACCGTCATTGCACGCGTCGATAAGCTGATTTCGGACTCAAAGCCGTGGGAACTTATCAAGGATGATAAACAGGCTGAGACACTGAATGCGGTGCTTTACAGAGCGTGTGAGACGCTGCGGTGGCTCTGCGTGATGCTCCATCCGGTCATGCCGGAAGCAACGAGGAATATTTACGGCCAGATAGGGCTGAGCGGCGACACCGCAAGAAGCGATCCGGCGGCACTAAAATGGGGAGAATTACAGCCGGGTACAAAGATCGGCGAGACCGTTGGTGTGTTTCCGCGAATTGATAAGAAGAAAGTTATGAATGAGATAAAAAATGACGCGCCGACGCCGGGACGCGCCGACGCAGAGTCAGTGCCGGGAGCGGTAGCGACGGGGGATACGTCCGCCGAACAAGCAACAACCGACAATTTCATCACAATAGACGATTTTCTAAAGGTCGAGCTTCGTGTCGGCGAGGTAAAAGTTGCCGAAAGGATACCAAATGCTGATAAACTATTGCGTTTTGAGATAGATCTTGGCGAGGAACAGCCGCGTCAGATACTCGCTGGGCTTGCCGAATACTATGAGCCTGAAAAGCTCATCGGCCGCAAGGTGATCGTCGTCGCAAATCTAAAACCCCGTAAGATGAGAGGCCTGGAGTCGCAGGGCATGATCTGTGCCGCTTCGCTGACCGAGGAAGACACGCCGGCGATCGCGACGTTTTTAGAGGATGTTAAGGTCGGGGCGAGACTAAAATAGGAATGAATTTCGAATGGGATCTAAACAAAGCTGACTCAAATCTAACAAAACATGGAGTTAGTTTTGACGAAGCGAAGACCGTTTTTGGATATCCTTTGGCAAGAATTTTTGATGATGAAGAACATTCTTTTGAGGAAAAACGGAATGGCATTTTTGGGCGTTCAAATAATAATCGAGTGCTTTTGGTCAGTTTTAGTGAAAGAAATGATGATACGATAAGAATTATTAGCGCACGAGAAACGACTCCTGCCGAGAGGAGGAAATACGAAGATGGAAATGAATGAAAACGACGAATTGTTGCCCGAATATGATTTGGATTTTTCTAAATCTAAACCAAATCGCTTTGCCGAAAAATATAATCGGATGACGATTACCGTCACTTTGGATTCTGATGTAGCTGATGACTTTCCAAGCGCTGAGTCCGTAAATGAAGCTCTGCGCTTTTTAGCAAGAATTACAAAACAGCATAAAGCTGAATTATTAACAAAGTGATATTAGTAGATTCACATTGCCATATTGACGGCGAGAAGTTTGACGCCGATCGTGATGCGGTTGTTCAGCGGGCACTGGATGCGGGTGTCGGCATTATGCTGAATATCGGCACCGGCGATCCGCATAGTGACGATTTTCACCGGGCGGTGGCGGTTGCCGAGAAATACCCGAGCGTTTACGCGACGGTCGGGGTTCATCCGCACGACGCAAAGCTCTATGACGACGCAGCCGAGGCACACCTGATCGAGTTGGTTGAGTCCAGCGAAAAGATCATCGCGTGGGGCGAGATCGGGCTCGATTTTCATTACGATCACAGTCCGCGGGACGTGCAGATCGAGGTATTTCGACGTCAGATCCGCATAGCGAGAAAGCTGGACCTGCCGATTATCGTTCACAGCCGTGAGGCAAACGATCAGACCCTGGAGGTCCTCTCCGAGGAGTGCCAGGGTGACGATTTTCGCGGCGGAATTATGCACTGCTTCGGTGGTACGCTCGAAATGGTGCAGGCGGTAGTGCCGCTCGGCTTTCTGATCTCGTTTGCGGGGAATGTGACGTTTACAAATGCCGACAATCTACGCGAAGTGGCGGAGATCATGCAGCTGAACAAAATGCTTGTTGAGACCGATTGCCCATTTCTGACGCCCGAGCCATTTCGAGGAACGCGCAATGAGCCGAGCTATGTCTACCACACGGCAAAATTCCTCTCGGAATACTGCGATGTTGAGATCGAGTCGTTCGCTAATCAGACCACCCAAAACTTTTTGGATTTTTTTGGACTGAAGGTTTAACGGGGTATTATATCTCTTATGGCAAAAGAAAATTCATTCGATATTGTTTCAAAGACTGACTACGCCGAAATAACAAACGCTCTAAACCAGACGTCAAAAGAGGTCTCTCAGCGTTTTGATTTCAAAGGCAGCAAGGCAACTGTCGAGATGGCCGGCAAAGACCTGATCCTCGCCGCCGAGGACGAGACAAAACTTCGTAATATGAACGACATTTTGCAGAGCAAACTCCTCAAACGCGGCATCTCGCTAAAAGCTCTCGATTACCAAAAGATCGAGCCCGCCGCGGGGGGCACCGTCCGCCAAACAGTCAAGGTCCAACAGGGAATTCCGATCGAAAAGGCAAAAGAGGTCGTGAAATATATTAAGGACGAGAAACTAAAGGTACAGGCTTCGATTCAGGGCGAATCAGTCCGCGTTTCGGGTAAGGATCGCGACACCCTCCAGGAGACAATCGCAAAGCTAAAGGCAAAAGACTTTGGCATCGATATGACCTTTGATAATTATCGATCGAATTAATTTGGATGCAGCGATTTGCCCTTGCAAAAAAAGAGTTTCTCCCGCAGGCCTCTGCCAGACGAATATTCGACCTCATAAAAGGCGAATTGTCGCTCGTCGAAGCGGAATTCGAGCGTCAGGCAAGTTCCAACATTCAGGTAATCAATTATTTAGGCGAATATCTTCGTGAATCGGGTGGCAAGCGTGTGCGGCCAGCTCTCTTGATATTGGCGAATTATGCGAGCGGGGGAGACGGATCGTCCGTGAGTTCGGTAAGGCTCGCGACGGTGATGGAGATGCTTCACACGGCGACCCTTGTGCATGACGATATTATCGATAACGCCGACGTCCGCCGAAACAGGAAATCCATCAACGCGCGATATGGCAATCAGACAGCGGTGCTGATGGGCGATTGGCTGTATATGTCGGCGTTTCAGACCGCGTTGCGCGAGCGTTCATTGGAGATACTCGACATTTTGACGCGTTTGACGCGAAAGATGACCGAGGGCGAGCTGATTCAGATGATGATGATCGGCAGCCTCGGCATTACGGAGGACGATTATTTTGATATTTTGCGGCGAAAGACGGCCTATCTCTTCTCCGCGTGCTGCGAGATCGGCGGTATCCTCGGCGGGGCGGATCAGGCTCAACAGATCGCCTTACGCGATTATGGAATGGAGCTTGGCATAGCGTTTCAGCTTTCGGACGACATTCTTGACCTGACATCCGAGGCCGAACAGCTTGGAAAGGCCGCCGGGACC
>JAYVDQ010000256.1:0-16926 GCA_043749325.1 Chloracidobacterium sp.
GTGCCTATTTTCCGCGTGACGAACGCGAGCTACGCGAAGCATTCCAGCAGATCCAGGAGGAGATGCGTTCGCAATACCTGATCGCATACGAGCCGACAAATCAAGCCCGCGACGGGGCCTATCGCAAAATCGAGATCGAGCTTGCAAATCAGCAGCTTCTAAAAGACAAGGTCAAGGTTACGCACCGGCAAGGCTATTTTTCTAAAAGCGGGCCGAAAAAATAAAGGGTACGCATTCAAATTTCGCAGGCGAAATTTCGTCAAATCTTAAGGCTTTTTCGCTCCTCTTAAAAATTACTAATCAACTTTTGTTAGTCATGACCCAAAAAGGATTTAGATCACTTCCAGCAGGGCGTGCTTGAAAATTCGGGACGTTCGCCAAACCTTTGTTCATATTCTCTGGCGTAGGTCTCGATGTTATTCTTGATCCGATTAAAAACATAGCAGTAAAATTCCTCTTTGCTGATACGTTGTTTCAGATACAGCATCGCATTAACCTCGCTCCAGTACTCGCGGCTTTCCCAGATCTCGACCGGCGTCCCGCCCATTTGCTGCTGTAGGTCAACCAGCTTTTTATCATTCGTTTTGAGGCCATTCTTTAAAAAGATCGAATTATATTCGGGCATCAATTTATTCTGTAGCTGCAAAAATTGCATATTAGCTTTGGCGGCCTGATTAACATGCCCGATCTCGTGCGCCATCTTAGTGGCAGCCAGAATTTTTCCGCTGATAGCATAAGGTGTTTCGTCAGCTGACAGGGAATTGAGGACGGGATAATAAATCGGGTTGGGATAGCCCTGATCAATCTCGGCCCCCAGCGTTATTGTTGCTCCAACAAAATTTCCCGCTTCGTCCCACAGGAATTTGTCGGTTCCGGCCCCCTTTGACCGTCCGTCCGCAACGGTAATTGTCAGAATAAACTGCTTGTTATTTGCGTAGTTGTCCCACTGCTGGCGGCCAAAGTCGGTGGATAGCAATTCCGCCTTCCATTTCTCGAACCGGTCCTTATATTTCGCCGAAAGAACTTCTTTGATCCCGCCGTCGGTCGGGGTTTTGATGACCGTAACCCGCGTGTCCGGTATAAAATTTTCAAATAGATC
Organism: Chloracidobacterium sp.; assembly: GCA_043749325.1. Taxonomy (GTDB): domain Bacteria; phylum Acidobacteriota; class Blastocatellia; order Pyrinomonadales; family Pyrinomonadaceae; genus OLB17. The sequence continues at coordinate 1,100 of JAYVDQ010000256.1, forward strand.
GTTAGGTATGTTTCCCGCGAGAAAAGGAACGGGCTCTGACGGGTTATAAGCGGTTAGCCAAATGTCGCGTGGATCATGGGCGTAAACAGCCAAAGACGACACGATACAAATAAAAAGAACAATTGGTAAAGGAGAAAACGGACGCCACAATTTCATGAAAAAAAGCCCTCCACTCTTTCATTGTCAATTATCTGACTAAATTTTTTCTTGAACCAATAAATTATACCAGCGCTGATATTTAGTCAAGATTCATGAGCATCGTCAGCGGGTCGTTACAAAAACGTAAGAGCGGCGGAATATTTACGACTATCTACATTAATTCTTTAACCACCTGCTTCAATTCCATCCTCCCTCATTGATCGAAAAATAGCAAAATACTTCTGTTATGTATGTGCGCTTTCATCCCTAATTTACATAGTAAAAGCCATGACGTTTTCAAAATTGGCCGGCGAACGAACCCACAAAAGCGTTAACACTATCTTAATATTCGTGGTGGTCATGGGGCGGGTTTCCGCACCCACCGGTGTACCTTAAGTTTTTCGAGCAGATCTGCGGGCAAAGGGCCGAGGTCGCTTGCGGCGATATTTGACTCGACATGATTTAGCTTTCGCATGCCGGGAATTATGGTGCTTACGGCCGGATGGCTGAGGATATATCGCAATGTCATTTCCGGCATGGTTGAGTCGGCGGGCACTATTGGTCGCAGAGCTTCGACGTGTTCGATTATCGGGCCGAGCTTTTCGGGGGCGAAATATACGCCGCGAAAATCGCCGTCGGGAAAGGTCGTATTGACCGTCATCGTTCCGGTCAGGCTTCCCTCGTCAAAAGGCACGCGGGCAATGATGGCGACATCCATTTCCTGGCAGGCCGGAAACAGCTCATCTTCGGGATTTTGGTCGAAAATATTGTAAACGACCTGGACCGAGTCGATCTTACCGCTTTTCACTGCCTTGACGCCATTCCATGGTTCCCAGCGATTTATCGAAATGCCACATGCGGCGATCAGGCCTTGCCGTTTGAGGGAATCAAGCCTATCGGACCATCGGTTATCTTCCGTCCAATCGTCGTTCCATGTGTGAATCTGCAGCAGGTCAAAGCTCTCAAGACCAGCGTTCGCCAGGCTTTTGTGGAGAAAATCCTCAATATGATCCGGTGGATAGCATTCGTCCAGGCTGTACTCCGGCAAGGTTGGGTATTGCATGTTTTTAGGCGGTATCTTGGTCGCCGAGTAGAGCTTTTTACCGGGATTAGCGCGAACGAGTTGGCCAAGCAGGTTTTCGCTCCGCCCGCTGCCGTAAACATAAGCCGTATCGTAAAAATTACAGCCCAGATCAACTGCACGTTGAAGAGACTGTAGCGACTCTTCGTCATTCGACCCGGTCCAGCCACCCATGCCCCACATTCCATAGCCGACATCACTGATCTGCCAACCTTTTCTGCCAAATTTTCTATATTTCATAAATAAATTTCGCTAACCATCGATTAATTGTAAATTGCTCGAATCAATGTTCTCATTTTTTTGTAAAAACGGATATTATGGTTTTATTCAAAGTTAAGCGATTTTTCCGTTCAGAGGCGAGGATGCGGGCGGTGCCCCAATAAAGCTATCATTGCGAGATATTACGTTCTGGTTGTTGGCGACATGTTTCATGTTTTCGCCAAACGCATTGAGCCAGGCGCCGGCCAAAACGCCCGAGCCGCCGTCAACGCTAGGCCTGGAGCAGGGATTTTCGGAATTCGATACGCCGGATTTTCGGATCAAACTTTTAAAGGCCTCGCAAACCCTCGCCGCTCTCGAACCTAAGAGTGCTAATGGCTTTGATTTTACGCCCGCCGACCGGCTTGCCGTTCGTTCAAAAGATGGGTTTTATCATCTGGGCGATATCAAATTCAGGCTGAAAATGGGCGATGGTACATGGCTCGAATTTTCGACCGCTACAGCGCGAAAACCGGTTCTGAACTTGCCGGCTCAGTCGCCGGACATTGCGAGATCCGACCTGTCACCGACTCTTCCTGCCGTTTGTCCCGTGCAGGTGATACGTACCTGGACCGTACGCGACGGCCGTTTGACGCTGCATTTCGAGATCACAAACAAGACCGATCAGCCCATCGAGATCGGAGAGCTCGGCATCCCGATGGTCTTTAACAATATCCTTACGGCCCGGCGACTGACGGAATCGAACGAGAAATGCTCATTCTCCGATCCGTACATCGGTATGGATGCAGGCTACATTCAGGTGACGCGGCTAAAAGGTGTCGGGCCCGCGTTGATCGTAGTGCCGGAGGGAAAAACGCCATTTGAAGCGTATCAACTTTTGCGCGAGCCTTCGCGACCGCAACAGACGGCCGAGGGTATGTTCGAATGGATCATCCACAGCAAAGCCCTGGCCGAAAAAGAGTGGGGAGAGGCCAAGCCGTGGAATCCACCGACGAGCGAAATACTGCCCGCGAAGGGAAAACGCGAGATCGGCGTCAGATTTTTACTTTCGGACAGGATACAGACGATCGAAAAAACACTTACTACCAATGGACAGCCCGTCGCGGTCGGCATCCCGGGATACGTCCTGCCTAATGATCTTGAAGGAAAGCTCTTCCTGAAATCCTCGGCAAAGGTCGCAAGCATTGGCGTCGAACCTTTAGCCGCGATGACCGTAACGCCGGCCAGATCGCCGTCCGCGCTTTGGCAGGCGTTTGTAATCAAATCGAACGGCTGGGGGAGGGCCAGATTGACGGTCAATTACGCAGACGGCACGCTGCAGACGATCCAGTATTATTTGACTAAACCTTCGAGACAGGTTGTCGCTGATCTTGGCAATTTTCTGTTTACGAAACAGTGGTATGAGAACGATAGTGACCCCTTCAAACGCAGCCCTTCGGTAATAAGTTACGACCGCGAGACCGATAAACAGGTTGCTCAGGACAACCGCGTCTGGATTGCGGGCCTGGGTGACGAAGGCGGGTCGGGATCGTGGGTGGCAGCGGCGATGAAGGAATTTGTCGAGTCTGACGCTGTGGAGATCGCCAAATATGAGCGTTTTATAGATGGTGTTTTGTGGGGCGGCATTCAATACAAGGACGGTCCGCTAAAATACGGCGTGCGAAAGAGCATGTTGTATTATGCGCCGCAGGATTTCCCGTCATACGCTTATGACAAAAATGCGAACTGGACGACGTGGGCGAGCTGGAAAAAAGACCAGGCCGAAAGTATCGGTAGAGGATACAATTATCCGCACGTAGTCGCGGCGTATTGGTCGATGTACCGCAACGCGAGAAACACCGAAAATCTTGTAAAGAATCACTCGTGGGATTGGTATCTCGATCAGGCGTTTGAGACTACTAAATTTATGTTTGGCCGCAACCCGGATGGCAAGCGGCGGGTTGGTTACGTCGAGTTAGGCCTGATGGAAGGCACGATCTTTCTCGAACTTTTGAAAGACCTTAAAAGCGAAGGTTGGACGGAAAAGGCGGCTGAGATCGAAAAATTGATGAAGGAGCGGGCCGACGTTTGGAAAACGGAACAGTATCCATTCGGCAGCGAGATGGCTTGGGATTCGACCGGACAGGAAGAGGTTTACGATTGGTGTAAATATTTCGGTTATGACGATAAGGCGACGGTTTCGCTAAATTCGATCATCGCCTATATGCCGCTTATCCCGCATTGGGGGTACAACGGAAATGCCCGCCGTTATTGGGATTTTCTCTACGCCGCCAAGCTCCGCCGCATCGAACGGCAAATACATCATTACGGATCGGGCCTCAACGCGATCCCCGTGCTCGATTATTATCGTTCGCATCCGGATGACGAGTACATGCTGCGCGTCGGTTACGCGGGCGGCAACGCGGCGCTGACAAATATCGACCGCGACGGCTTCGGCTCGGCGGCGTTTCACACATATCCGGACACACTGAAATGGGACGGATACAGCGGCGATTACGGTATGAATTTCTTCGGCCACGCGATGAATGCGGCAGCGTATGTGGTCAACATGAAGGAATTTGGCTGGCAATCGTTTGGTGGAAATATAATCACAAATAATGATAGGCGTGTGGTTGTTGTGCCACTCGACTCAATGCGGCGGCGTATTTACCTGGCCCCGCTGGGATTGTGGCTGACGCTCGATTCGGGAACGTTTTCGGCGATTGAGATCAATAAAAAGTCGAGGGCGGTGAAAGTTTCGTTCAATGAAGAGGGCCAAGGCAGCGTCGCGAGGTTGCGAATCGAACAGCCGGCAACGGTTAGAGGCGTTGGAACATTTCGCCCTGTCGGACAACTAAAGGTTGAGCGAGGAGCTTATGTAATACCTGTCGATCGGAGCATAAATACAATAGATCTTTCGGAGACAAAGCGATGAAGGAAATTAACAATATTGACCGTAGAACTTTCTTACAACTCACTGCGGCCGGAGCCATCGGGCTCGCGTTGCCGTTTTCGGCTCTTGGCCAGAAACAAAGCACGGGAATGTTTCCCAAAACGGCAAAGGAATTTCCGCTCGATGCCGTGCGTTTAAACGCTTCGCCATTCCTCGACGCCGTGACGGCAAACCTCGCCTACCTGCACAAGGTCGAACCCGATCGACTGCTCCATAATTTCCGTGTCCACGCCGGAATCACGCCAAAGGGCGAGATCTATCGCGGTTGGGAGAGCGACACGATCGCGGGCCACACGTTGGGACACTACCTGACGGCGTGTGCGCTGATGTATGCCCAGGTGGGCGACGTCGAGTCAAAGAAGCGTGTCGATTACATCATAACGGAACTCGCCGAGTGCCAGAAGGCTGCGCCGGACGGCTATGTCGCAGGATTTACGCGGCGAAAGGACAAGAAAACCGAAAACGGACGCGTCATTTTTGACGAGATCAAGGCGGGCGACATCCGCTCGGCAGGATTTGACCTCAATGGTTGTTGGGTGCCCTTTTACAATTGGCACAAGCTCTACGCGGGCCTGTTTGACGCTGACACGTACTGCGGCAACAAGGATGCGATCAAGATCGGCGTCAAGCTCGCGGGCTTTATCGGCAATGTTTTCGATAAGCTAACGGACGAGCAGGTTCAGAAAATGCTCAATTGCGAACACGGCGGCATCAATGAATCGATGGCCGAGCTTTATGCCCGGACTGGCGAAAAGCGCTGGCTCGACCTCGCGATTCGTATACGGCATCAGCGCACGCTGGGGCCGATGTTCGAGGAAAAGGACGCCTTGCCTAACATTCACGCCAACACGCAAATACCGAAAGTAATCGGCCTTGCACGAATCTATGAACTGACGCAAAAGGCGGAATTTGCAACCGCCGCACGCTTTTTCTGGCGGAATGTGACGACCAACTACTCATATGTGATCGGCGGAAACTCGGACCGGGAATATTTTCAGCAGCCGAACACGATCTCGACGCACATCACCGAGCAGACCTGCGAATCGTGCAACACCTACAACATGCTCAAACTGACGCGGCATCTCTTCGAATGGGAGCCGCGAGCCGAGTACTTCGATTATTACGAGCGGGCGCATTTTAACCACATCCTCGCCCAGGAAAACCCGAAAACGGGGATGTATGCCTACATGGTCCCGTTGCTTTCGGGCACGCACCGGTCATTCTCGTCGGAATTTAACGATTTTTGGTGCTGCGTCGGCTCGGGCATGGAGAGCCATTCGAAACACGGCGATTCGATCTACTGGCACGATGACGACCATCTGATCGTCAACCTGTTTATTCCGTCGACGCTCGAGTGGAAGGAGCGGCAGGCGAAATTCGAGCTTGCGACCAGGTATCCGATCGACGGCGAGATCGTCTTGACGGTGACGAGCGCCGCCAAAGCATCGGAATTTGCGATCGCGATGCGCATACCGTACTGGGCTGACGCTGCAAGCCTCAAGGTTAACGGCAAACGTGCGAAGATCGAAAAAGCAAAGGGCTACGCAGTCGTCCGCCGAAAGTGGAAAACGGGCGACGCGATTGCACTTACATTGCCGATGAAGCCGCGTATCGAGGCCACGTCCGACAATCCGAACGTCGTCGCTTTGCTTCGCGGCCCGCTAGTGCTGGCCGCCGATCTCGGCGACGCAAAGCTGCCCTTTGACGGCGTCGCACCGGCGCTGGTCGGTGCCAATTTGCTCGGCTCGCTTAACGCCACGGCCGAACCAGCCGTTTTTACAACAAACAAGATTGGGCGGCCGGCTGAATTGACGATCAAGCCATTCTACTCGCAGTGGGATCGCCGCACGGCCGTGTATTTTCACAAGTTTACCGACGAGGAATGGGCGAAGGAGCAGATCGCTTATGGGGCCGAGCAGGCGCGGCTCAAAGACCTACAGGACCGCTCGGTGGACGTGATGCACCTCGGTGAGATGCAGCCCGAACGTGACCATGCCCTGACCTCTGCTATCTCGTATCCAGTCTCCTACCGGTTCAAACATGGCCGCGACGCTCGCACGGGCGGTTATTTTGAGTTCAAGATGAAGGTCACAGACGAGCCGCTCACGCTCAAAGCGACCTACTGGGGCGAGGAGCGAAAACGGCTTTTCTACATCTCGATCGACGGCAAACGCATCGCCTCCGAGACGCTCGGCTACGAAAAAATGGGCCAGTGGATCGAGCGCGATTATTCGATCCCGCAGGAGCTTTTGAAGGGTAAATCGACTGTGACCGTGCGCTTTGAGCCGGAGCCGGGGCAAACGGCCGGCCCGGTTTTTAGTGTTTTGGTTTTCAGATCAAAGCCATTGAATTAGCTCAGCGAGCTGCTGCACCGCTTTAAGTTTTGTTCTTTGAAAATCTAATCGTTATTATTTTTGCTTCTTCTTCAGTGCCCTCTGGATCGCGGCCGATGCAAGAGGTTTTATCAGCTCGTAGCCTTTTGCGTTTGGGTGCAGGCCATCATTAGCGATATCCGCTTTTAACAAACCTTTGTCGTCGGCCATCGCCGTAAAATAATCGAGATAAACAAGGCCACGCTCGGCGCAAATATTCTTGATCCAGGCATTCAAAGCCAATATTTGCGCCGGCGGACGCTGGACGCTGCGAACAACCGGATTCCCCGCCGCGTTCTTATTGTAATCGCTGATCGGCATTACGGAGGCGAGGACGACATTTATGCCGTTAGCCCGGGCAAGATCAACCATCGAAGCGAGATTGTTTTCGATCGCATCGAGTGCCGTCGAGCCCGTATTCCCGGCAATGTCGTTTGTTCCGGCCAGAATGACGACGACCTTTGGTTTCAAATTGATCACGTCAGGCCGAAATCGCAGAACCATTTGCGGGGTCGTCTGCCCGCTTATACCGCGATTGACATACGGTAACCCAGGAAAATATTGGTCGAGTTTCCATCCGTCGGTTATCGAATCACCCATAAAAACCACCCGGTTTTCATCTTTTGCGGGCGGAGCAAGCTTGCTGTTTGCCTCGCGGTAACGCGCCAGGTTGGCAAAATCATTGAGCCGCGCCTGTAGGCGATCGGCCCGCGTCTTGTCCGGATTGGGATCAGGCGTCGGCGAAGGCGTCTGCGCGACCGCCGAAAATCCATATATGCAAATCGCTAACATGGCTAATATCATTTTCCTCATAAAAAGCTCCTTTTACTTTGAATAAGACTTACTTTGCAACCGCCGGATCAAAAAATCAACGCTTACCGCGAAGTTCCGTTGTGATCGCCGGATGCGGCGGCGGTTTCATGCCGTCGCCGATGTAGAAACTCGTGTGCGGTGGCTGGTTGTAGGCGACGTTTTGCCACGCAATGCTAAGGCGATATTGCGGGTCGTGCATAAATGTGTAAAAACGGTATTTGGTCGGGATCGTCGTAGTATAGATCCGCAATTCTTTGTTGTCGGCCGTCCGCCAGATCACCTCTTCGCGCCAGTCGCCTAGAATGTCGGAGCTCAGCACGGGCGTTGCCTTAGTGCCATTATTCGAAACACAGCCATCGGCGGTGAAGATAGTATCAGTAGTCTCTTTCTCCCAATTCCATTTCGAGATGGTGTTGCGGTCAAGCAATTCGCTCAGCAGATCGCCATCCCAATATACGCCAAAATTGCATGAACGCGGCATCTTGTCTGAGATCTTGTTGCCTTTCGCATCGTACAATCCGGTCATCCCGGAGCCGAATGCCCACGATTCGGAGCCTTTATAACGTGGGTCGATATTTAATGAGAGTCCGCGTCCCGGCCCTTCGCCATCTCCGCCTGCCTTGACCGAAGGTTTTTTCCAAAGGACCTCGCCGGTTCGGGCGTCACGCAAACTGATCCCGGCGTCGTCAAACCGCTCTTGAATGTCCATTTCCTCGAGACCGGGACGGTCCGGTTCGAGGTCGCCGAGATGGTTGGCATCTCCATGGCCCAAGCCGGTCGAGTACATTCCTTTGCCGTCATCATCGACGGCCATCGCTCCAAACATGATCTCGTCCCGCCCGTCGCTATCAACATCGCCGATGCTTAGATTATGATTGCCCTGACCGCGAAATTTACGGTTCTCCGGGCTGCGGTCGCTGTCAAAGACCCATCGTTTTACTAGCTTTTTATCGCGAAAGTCCCACGCCGCGATTACGGTCCGCGTGTAGTACCCGCGCGAAAAGATCAAACTCGGATGCTCGCCGTCGAGATAAGCAACGGCTGCGAGAAAACGATCGGAGCGGTTGCCGTAGCCGTCGCCCCAGATGTCATTTAGCTCGGTGCCCGTCGGATCCCGCTTGGTCGGATGGCGCGGAGGGTCATAGTCTGTTGTCGATAGAGCGGCGCCGGTCAGACCGTCAAAAACAGTTAAATATTCCGGCCCCGTCATGACCTTACCGGATATATCTCCGTGCTTGGGCCCGCCGTCAGGACGCTCAACATCCATAAATGTTCCCGGTGGAGCACGCCAGTCGGCCTTTGGATCGCCAATCACTTTCCCCTTGCCGTCGATAGTGCCGTCGGCCGTTTTGCACGCGATCTCCGCCTTGCCGTCACCGTCCAGATCGTAAACCATAAACTGCGTGTAGTGAGCACCCTCGCGAATGTTTTTGCCGAGATTGATCGTCCAGAGCAGCGTGCCATCGAGTTTATAAGCTTGCAAGATCGGCTCATCGGTCATTCCCGCCTGCGAATTGTCGCGTCCGCGACCTGTTTGGTGCAGGATGATCTCGTATTCGCCGTCGCCATCGAGATCGCCAACCGATGCGTCATTCGGCGTGTAGCCAGTCGGGGTCTGGAGCGGGATCGAGAGATATTGGCGGATGGGCGTGTCGGCTTTCAGCACAAACTTCGCTCCCGGTTCCTGTTCTTTCTTGTTCAAAACCGGCCGCACAAAATAGGCATTCGATTTGTTCAGATCGGCCTTTTCGTCGATAAAAAATGTCACGTCCGCAACTGGCTTGTCATTGAGTTTAACCGGCTTGGCACCATCGGTTTCGCGATAGAGATTAAAAGCGATATTGTCCGGATCTGTGCCGAACATTCGCCAGCTTACAAAGACTTTTCCATTGCCCTCATTGACAGCGACCAGGCCTCGCGAAAGTTTTTCCATCTGACGCAATTTAAGTTTCTGGGCGTTAATTCCAATTCCGCACAGAGTTGCGACAGCCAGCACGACAGCGAATTTGAAAAACAGTTTTTTCATGATAACCCCTTATATTTGTCGAAAAATAGCGTCGTTAAACCCCTCACTCCTAACTGTCCACGAACCGTCGGACGGAAAGCCGGGTGCGTTAGTTTTCGTCTCGCCTTTCCAGCCGTTTGCCATCAATGCTATCGCGTAAAGCAAACCGCCATTGCCGGGCAGATAAAGCGGAAGATTGGGCCGCTGGTAATTGTGGCCGTTGGCCGCATAGTGATTTTTCGGGGTATCGAGCAAGAGTGCGTCTATCGCAATTGCCGGTTCTATGAGACGGGCGGCTGTCATCGCGGTCATCGGGTAGTCCCACCCCCACGTTTCCGGCCAATCCCACTCTTTCATTACCTTTTTTAAAGTCCGCCGCATTGTCTCGCGGTCGACTTTTTCACCACTCAAAATGCCTAGAGCACCGAGCATCGACGGATGGTCTTTGTTGCGTTCGGTGAATGTCTGCGGGCAATTTTCGTGAGCGAGGTATACGTTGTCTTTTAAGGGCAGAGGCGAGAGCTTTTTGATGATTTCGTCCCACTTAAGGTCGGGTTTCAGGCCAAGCCGTTGTCGCCATCTCTGCGCTGTTTTGAGACCGAAATGCCAGTATTCCAGCTCAAATGTCGGGTTCCAGGTCTCGCGGGCCGGATGATTTTCCTGTGCCGGAATAACCGGAGGCCCGAGAATATACCTACCCGTCTTTTCGTCAAAATGAGCGTACGACGCCATAAAGGCCGCCGTCTCCCGCACTATCGTCTGATACTTTTTGAGCGTTGTTGCATTTGGCCGATTGAGAAAGGCAAGCTCGGCGTAAAATATCGGGTGTGGCTGCTGCCATATCAGCAAAGGGCCGATCGGCGAAGGGCTGTCGCGGCCATCGGGCGCGGTCATTTTGGCCCAGCGGACACCGTCGTAACCCTGCTGTCTGGCACGGTCTCGAGCACTCGGAAGAACCTTGTTATACCAATCGAGACTCTTTTCGAGCATCGGGAAACGGTTCCACAACGCAAAATGAGCGGCATGCCACCAGTGCATTTCGAGATGAAACTTGCCGTACCAACTGTTTGTCGTCAGCCCCGTTTCCTGCGGCGGCATCGAGCCGGAACACTGGATCGCAGTCAGGTATTGCGACAGGATGACGCGGCGTTCGAGCTCCGGGGCTCGTTTGTCCGTGCTTCCTGTGAAATCGATGGCAGCTCCGGTTGTCCAGAAAGCCTTCCAATACTTTTTGCTAGCCCCAAATGTTTCGACAGATCCGGGAAGAGAAACTTCGCTCGATTTTGGTGAAAACGAAACGGCAAAATCGAGCTTTTTACCGAGTTGGGATGTGAGCCGGAAATGATGCGCTTTCTCGGTATTCATAAACGCCACATTTGCCCAACTAATATTCGCAACATACTCATCGCCGTCAAGACGCCGGCTGATCACGGCGGCATTTTTGCCGTTCATCGCGAAGCTTGAAGAGTGCTTTTCCGGCTTGCTCCAGTCAGATGCCTGCATGATCGGTGAGCCGTAAGGAAATGCGAATCGGACCGATAATCTCTGGTCCAACAGAAGTTCCGAATCGAGGCTGACCGCGAGAATATCCTGTGTCGGGTGCGCCGCGGTGCGAACGTCGACGCTTTTGCCATCAAATTTAAAGTGGCTCGTGATCGTTCCGCTCCATAGATCCAGTTTTTGCTCGATATCGGTAATATCGGATACGGCAGCCTCGCTGCCATCAGCTTTTATCAGGCGGAAGCCGATCTGCCCTAGATGCAGCCGGTGCGGATTTTCGCGGAGCCAGTCGAAGAGTTCGTCCTGCCCATTTTTTCCGGTCATGTACCCAACCTTTCGGCCACAGGCGTCGTAGTCGGTCATTGGCAGTGTTTTTCCTTCCAAATGTGCTGGAAGCGGTTTCGTATGCCAGCCCCACTGCGACATTGTGCAGAGTGGCATTGCCTGGGCGTATTCGGCCGGAAAAGTCTGTAGCCCGGTAACGTCGCAGGTGAACGCAAATTCACCATTACCGACTGACAGCGGCGACAGCGGGTCTATCTTTCGCAAAACGGGATTGTGGCGCGTGACCAACGCAAACCGGTCTATTTTGGAGACAGCCCTGTTGGCACCAAATCCGGTTTTTGTAAGCGCTCCCGTTACGGCGATGCCGCCGATAAATTCGCGCCGTGTCAGTTTCGAATTTTTCATCCTAAATTCAATCTAGTTGCCAAGGGGCTTAATGTCCGTAACGACGGGGCTCGCGGGTACCGCAAACGTAGCCAATGGATCTGGATGGCTCGGATCAAATGTCGAGAGGCCGTTTACCAAATATTTAGCGACGCCTAATTTATTTGCTTTGATCCCCTCGACGATGCATTTGGCCAATTCATAGCTGCCGTAGTTATTGTGATGCGTGGCATCGCCCTCCTTAAAAGCCAATGCTGATCTTTCCGGGCCTAGGGCCTCGTAAAACGGTTTACTCATCGCCGTGAGATCGATCAGAGGGGCGTCTGTCTCTTTTGCGGCCTGGCGGAGGGCTTCGGGATAATCGCCGTGCGAATTGGTGATCTTGCCGCTCGCGTCAAACGTCCGCCGGTGCATAGGCGTTATGAGGACTGGAATGCCGCCTTTCGCCCGGATCTCCGCGACGAATTTTTTCAGAGTAGCCTTATATGTTGTAAATGCTCCGACTCCATCGCCTTTTTCTTTTTCGTCGTTGTGGCCGAACTGGAGAAAGACATAATCGCCTTTTTTCAACAAGGTCAATACTTTCGCAAGCCTTTTCGCTCCGTACGAGCTGTTCAGCGATTCGCCCGATTCGGCGTGGCTGGCGATAGCGATCTCAGGTTTGAAAAACCGCGGCAGCATCTGTCCCCAGCTTGCGTAAGGCTCACGCGGCTGATCGCAAACCGTGGAATCGCCGAGCAGGAAAAGTGTCGGAACATCAACCCGTTCGATCTCGATCGAATCGACGGCGGGGCGCGAGTTGTTAAATTCGAGCGTCAGTTTATCGTCCCACGCCCACCATTCGGTCGTTTTTTCGCGGTCCTTTAGCTTGACCTCGCCACCACCCGCGATGTTTGGCGTTCGAATATTGACGATAAATGACGCGGTGACGAATTTACCTTTTTGGGTCTCGACCTTTTCGAGCATCAAACGGCGAAGCTCCGCCTTTACGGTCGTCACCGTCGCCTCATTTTTGTTGCCGAAGGTCACCGTCACCCGGTAATTCCCCTCGGGCACGGCGGCCGAAAAATAAAACGGCTTGTCCGATGCGCAATAGCCTGCGGCGGTTTTACCACCTGTCGCCGAACAACTAACATTGGCACCTTGCTCAAAGCCATAACCTTTTTCTTTGGTATAAATATCCGTTGCCAGGATCTGGATGTGACCGGCTGACGCTTGGCCCGAACCTAAGTCGAATTTCTTAGAGACAACCTGTGAATAACCGGTCCCCGCCGACAACGTAGCGGCCGCAAATATTGCAAGAAATGATCTTATGAACATATTTTCTCCCTACAACTTCAACCCCCTGATCTTCAAAACAAACGGGTAATCGCCTCCGGCTGGGGCTGGCAACTGCACATGCAGACCGGTTTCGTCCTGCGTAAACGAGAGTTTGCCTTTGCTGCCGAGAAGTTCGACGCTCTTGATCTTGCTGAGCGACTTGCCATTGGCGAGAGATCTGACGACAGACTTTCCATCGCTGATAGGTTTCATGACGAAAACATACAAAATATCCTGTTTTACCGAAAACCGGTATATCTGGTCATCCTTTTCACCCTCGCCAAATTTTGTCCAGGCGTGAGTCCCGTAAATGCCGTCGCCGTTAATGTCGAGCCATCGGCCGATCTCAAGGAGCAAACGCTGCTGATCGTCGGGAATGGTGCCGTCGGCTTTTGGCGAGATGTTGAGCAGTAACGCACCATTTTTGCTGACATTTTCGACGAGGCGGCTGATGACGGTTTTGGCGGTCGTGATCGGGGAACCCTCGGTGTAACCAAAGCGGTTAAGGACCGGATCGTCTACCTGCCATGGGTAATCCGTGATCTCTTTCGGTGCCCGCGACTGGCGCTCATAGTCTTTGATCGAGCCGAAAAGATATGCATCGCTCTTGGTGCTGAGCGAGACCTGTTTTTTCCACTCGACGGCACGATTGTAATAATATGCCGCGACACACAGCTTTATGGGGTCGAGGGCACGGTCGTTGACTCCATTGTCGAACCATAGAATATCCGGCCGATATTTATCGATCAATTCCTCGTTGCGCTCCGCCCAATCGTCGAGAAACTCCTTGCTCTGCGGTGCTCCGCGGCCCGACATAGCATCCTCGCCGGGTTTCGGCTCGTGCGGCGGCCCGTAAAAGTCGGCGTACACCGGATCGAACAGATCAAATTTCGGATCAGGATTTTTGGGATACATAAACGACCAATGCTCCATCCGGTGATTTGAAACGCCAAATTTCAAACCTTGTTTGCGTACGCTTTTTGCCAAGTCGCCGATCAGATCGCGATGCGGCCCCATATCCATCGCGTCCCACTTGGTCAATTTGCTGTCCCAAAGGGCAAATCCGTCGTGGTGCTCAGCAGTCGGAATGATGTATCTGGCCCCGGCTTTCTTAAACAGCAGTGCCCACGCGTCCGGGTCGAACTTTTCAGCCTTAAAGAGCGGAATAAAGTCTTTATACCCAAACCTATCCTGCGGCCCGAAATGTTCCTGATGCCATTTCATAATTTCCGGGTCGTTGTACATGTGCTTTGCGTACCACTCGCTCTGATGAGCAGGAACCGAGTAGAGGCCCCAGTGCATCATGATCCCGAACTTGGCGTCGATAAACCATTGCGGCGTTTTGTAATTAGCTTTGATCGAATCCCAAGTCGGCTCGAATTTCTGCGCGGACACGGAAAACTGGGCCGCCAATAACGCGACCAGGATCAAGACCAAACCTTTCGATCTCAGGATTTTGGTTCTCATAAACTACCTCGCTGACAAAATCAGAACCGTCGAGCCCCTCAATCCATCTGCCGATGCTTTCAGCGATATTTTCCCCGGCTTTCCTTTGATCGAGCGAACGATCACAAGGGCCATGCCGTTATATGCTCGCCGGTTGGTCGACTGGAATGATTCCAGATCCGTCGCATCGCCGTTATCCACCGCCACTATCTCACCGGCTCCCGAGATCTCAAACTTGACCCGGTTTTTCGAACGGGGCACCGTCAATCCATTTTTGTCTGTGATGCGGATGGTAATATAAGAGAGATCGGTCCCGTCAGCCTTGATGTTTAAGTGATCGGCCGTCATCGCGAGTTGCGACGCGGCACCGGTTGTTTTTACAATGTCTTCGGCCCATTTCCTGCCATTTTTGTAAGCGACTACTCGCAGCTCCCCCGGCTGGTAAATGACGTCATCCCAACGAATCCGATATTGAAACTGCTCTTTTTTCTTCCGTCCCAGCGATTTGCCGTTGAGGAAAAGCTCGGCTTCGTCGCCCGATGTGTACACGTGAACTGGCGTCACCTGTCCGATGCGTTCGGGCCAGTTCCAATCGGGCAAAATATGGGCCATCGGCAGCTCGGGACGCCACCGTGCCTGGTAGATGTAAAAACGGTCTTTGGGGAAACCGCACAGATCGACGATGCCAAAATAAGAGCTTCGCGAAGGCACCGTTATTTTACCGCCCCCTTTTATCTTTGCGGCGGCCTCGGCCTGCCGGATGGGATCGGTAAAATTCAGCAAATTTGAGGTATCGCGGTCGTACGGCGTCGGCTCGCCGAGGTAATCAAAGCCTGTCCAGACTAATTCGCCCGCCACTGCCGGTGTCTTGTCCTGTCCCGCAAATTCAGAATCGGGCGGCGTCGCCCAACGCGGTGCGTAGAGATCGTAGGAACTCACCTGAAAATCATAGAAACCCCTGGCCTTGTCATCCGAGACGGGAAAGTAATATTCGCCTCGCGAACTGACGGTCGAGGCTGTTTCCGTAGCCCAGACGGGCATGTTCGGGTTGTCGGCGTGAAACTTAGCGTAAAGCTGCGGTTTGTAGTTAAAGCCGAAAAGATCGACCGTTTTCTGAAAACCGTTAGTGCTTGAGTCGCCGCCGTTCGCGGCCGCGGTCACAAGCCGCGTCGGGTCTTCCTCATGGACGATCTTGCGGAGCATTTCGGCGACCGGGTGGCCGTCGGGACGCTGTTCGCGGATCTCGTTGCCAATGCTCCATGCAATGATCGCCGGATGATTGCGGTCGCGGCGGATGAATGCTCGCAAGTCTTTCTCATGCCAATCCTTAAA
>JAYVDQ010000257.1:0-3518 GCA_043749325.1 Chloracidobacterium sp.
GGATCGTCACGTGGAACCGGCATCGCGAAGTCGGCGCTCAGGGAATACCTCGCGATATCGCGATCGGACGGGACGTGTTTGACGTCCTGGAGAAATACCCACAGGGACGGCTTCGACAGGAGTTTGAACGGGCATTCCGTACCGGCACGATCGAGCGTATCGAACAGCAGACTGTCGCGGATGACGGTTCCACGCTCCACTGGATGGTCAGCAAGGTGCCGATGAAAAATGTCGATGGCGAGGTAACGCATGTGATCACAGTCGGCGAGGACGTAACCGTTCGCGTCGAGGCGATCCATGCGATCAACCGGGCGGAAAAGCTCGCAGCGGTTGGCCGGCTCGCGGCCGGGGTTGTGCATGAGATCAACAATCCGCTTGCGACCATAGCGGCCTGCGCCGAGGCACTCGAACAGCGGATCGATGAAGGCTCATTTGAGGCGTCGGATGCGGCTGAAGATTTGACCGAGTATCTCGGGTTAATAAAAAGCGAGGCGTTTCGCTGCAAAACGATCACGACTGGGCTGCTCGATTTCAGCCGGATCCGCGCGGGCGAACGTGAGGAATTGGAGGTGGGAGATATTGTGCGATCGGCGGCGAATTTGATCTCGCATCAGAAACGCGGGAGCAACATTTCCCAATCGATCGAGATCGAACCGGACCTGCCGCTGGTCAACGCGGATGGTGGCCAGATACAGCAAGCCGTCATAGCTCTGGCGACGAACGCAATTGACGCAATGCCCGACGGCGGGATCCTAACCTTCCGGGTATTTACCCAACGAAACCGCGTGATGATCGAAGTCGAGGATACCGGAGCTGGCATCCCACAGGACAATATGTCAAAAATATTCGAGCCGTTCTTTACTACCAAAGAGGTCGGCCGCGGCACCGGGCTTGGCCTCGCGGTCTGTTACGGCATCATCTCCGAACACGGCGGACGCCTCAGCGTTCGATCCACCGTTGGAAAGGGGACGACCTTCTCTATCTTCCTACCAGCATTAATGAGTTGAGAGCGGATCTCTCAATTATCATCCCTCCTCTGAAATAATATGGCTAAACTACTCGTAGTCGATGACGAAAAAAACCTGCGGCTTGTCGTGCAGAAGGAAATGACGCGGCAGGGGCACGACGTCGAAGAGGCGTCCGACGGAGAAGCCGCCTGGGAATTGCTCGAAGAACAGGATTTCGATGTTATTTTGTGCGACATCAACATGCCTCGTCTCGACGGCCTCGGGCTACTGCGTCGGATGCGTGAACGCAGCCAAAATCCGGCCGAGGTGATCATGCTCACCGGCCAGGCGACCGTCGAATCCGCGATCGAGGCCATGAAGCTCGGTGCGTACGACTATCTGACTAAGCCATACCGTATCGGTGAACTCTCAGCTCTTGTGGCCGCAGCCGCCGAGAAACAGCAGTTAAAGGTAGATAACCAGCGGCTGCGGGCACAGATCGCCCGTACGCATCAATCCTTGCCTGAGATCGTTGCCGATTCGCCGCAGATGAAAGAGGCCTTGAGGCTCGTGCAGCGCGTAGCTCCATCGGATACGTCGGTTCTCATCACGGGTGAATCCGGCGTCGGAAAAGAATTGATCGCACAAGCGATCCACCGGCTCAGCAGCCGGACCGACAAGCCATTTATCGACCTCAACTGCGCGGCTCTACAGGACACGCTGCTTGAAAGCGAGCTGTTTGGTTACGAGGCAGGTGCGTTCTCAGGGGCACGTGCCCGTAAGCTCGGGCTTTTTGAGATCGCTGACGGTGGCACACTGTTTTTGGACGAGATCATGGAAATGCCGATGCAGCTTCAGTCCAAGCTGCTTCGGGCATTGGAGACACGGTCTTTCTTTAGGGTCGGGGGCGTGAAAAAGGTGGACGTAGATGTCCGTCTGATCGCGGCGACCAACCGCGACAAAGAAAATGCTATCGCGGACGGTGTTTTCCGTGCGGACCTGATGTACCGCATCAATAGTTTTGAGATAAATATCCCGCCATTGCGCGAACGCCGTGAGGATATCGAACCTCTCGCCCGGCATTTGCTTCACAAACTTGCCGGCCACGACGAGCCCGAATTGTCGCCGACGGCGATCGAGGCGCTAAATGCTTTTGATTGGTCGGGAAATGTCAGACAGCTACGCAATTGCCTCGAAAGAGCAATTTTGCTTTCGGACAACGGAATGATAACGACACGCGAGCTGCCGCCGGAAATTGCCTTTCGCACGGAAAAGACAAATGTATCGGTCAGCTACAATGCTCCGCAATCGACGACCGTTTCTTCCTTCCAAAACGCCTCGCCGACCAATCTCCGCGATGTCGAACGCCAACAGATCATCGGCGCTCTGGAAAAAACAGGCTGGCATCGCGGCAAAACCGCCGAGTTGCTCGGTATATCGCCGTCGACGCTTTACCGTCGGCTTCGCGAATACGATCTGGACCTAAGATAGGATTTGAACACGGATTTGCACGGAATAAAACTGATTTTCACAGATCTGAAATAACTGCCTATAATTCTCATAAATTCTGTGTAAATCTGCGTAATCCGTTGTTCGTTTTCTCATGAATTTGTGACGAACAGGAAACGCTGTTCGGACATAGACATTAGTTTTTGAGCGAAAACGATCTTTTGGTCTTGAAGAGTTTTTTTCAGGTTTTTACCGCCAAACAGCAGCATCTGGCGACGCATTGACCATTTTATTAATCGCGGCAACTTTTCAGTAAATTTATCCAGCGCGCGGCACGTCACGAATTGGCAGTTGCCGGGTTCGGTCTCTTCGAATTGACGATTGACGATTTCGACGCGGCCCGCGAGGCTAAGCCTATCGACCGCGGCTTCGAGAAACCTGGCTTTTTTTACTTTCGATTCGATCAAGACGGCTCGGAGGTCGTCGCGCACCAAGAGACACGGTATCGAGGGCAATCCCGCTCCGGCGCCGACATCGGCAAATCTTGCGTTTAACGGCAAATATTCGAGCAGCGTGAGCGATTCGAGAATATGACGGATTGCGAATTCCTCGGCCGGCATCGGTGCGACCAAATGCAGAAATTCATTATTATCCTGAATCAGAACGTAATAGTCAGTGAGAGTTTTGATTTGCTTATCGATAAGATTCAAGCCAAATGCTGCCTGATGAACTTTGATGGATTCAATGAATTCAGAACGCATGACGAATGTGCAGAAGCCCGCGTGTAAACAAGGGCGTAACACCCAACTCAATTGGGCGTGATACGCCCTTACTGACGTGCGGGCTGCTGCATCAGATTTTGGTGCGGACGAGAAGAATCGAACTTCCACTGCCTCGCGGCAACAGGCTTCTGAGACCTGCGCGTCTACCAGTTCCGCCACGTCCGCACTTTGGGCGAACATTGAGAATACTAGTTCGGCGCGTGAAATTCAAGAAGGGCGGCAAAACACGACCCCAAGTTTGCTATATTGAAAAGGTGCAAAGCGATCTCGCCGAAAACCTGAAAGACATTAACCGGCGGATCGGACGAGCCGCTCTCCGGTCCGGCCGCGACGCAGCCGC
>JAYVDQ010000258.1:0-5997 GCA_043749325.1 Chloracidobacterium sp.
CCTTAAAGCACGTCCCCAGCAGCTTTGCGGCGGCTTGGTTTTAGGCATAGGCGCCAAAAGAATGTTTGTGTCGGCAAATATTCCGACGCGTGAGATTTCGGGTCCCGCCAATTTTGAGAATTCATCGAGCAGCCCAAGCCTGCTGAACAGATCAAGCGTCGTTGCCGAGAGATATTCGCCGCAAACCTTGCGTCTCGGGAACATCGCCTTTTCGACGATCGCCACCGAAAGTCCGGCCCTGGCCAGCAACACGGCTGCGGTCGCACCAGCCGGACCGGCCCCTATCACTAAAACATCGAAATTGCTTTGAGACATCCCGCTCATTTTTGTTCTATTCTCTTGCGGCCGGACAAAACAAGGCGAAACGCGGCGCTCCGCTCGACCGTCATGTCAAAAGTATCCGCTCTACCGGCAAGGGAGCGCAGTTCGTCGGGCTTAAAGCTCCGAAGTATCGACAGCGCACCATCCTCTCGTGTAAAACGCTGAAGAAAAACGCTGCCCAGGAAACGGTAAAGATAATATGCAGCCGCGTTACGATGCAGATCGACAACGAAGAATTTCTTTCTCGCAACACGGCCCATCTCGTTAAAAAGCGTGACGGCCTGAACATCGGTCAAGTGATGCAGGAACAGGGTGCTGATCAGGTAATCAAAACTGTCGTCCGCAAATGGCAGCCTCAATGAATCGCACATTACCGGGACAATACCGTTTCTACCCGATCCCGACTTGATCGACCTGATCGCTTCTGTACTTAGATCCCCCGCAACAAGAAAAGGTTTTTTGCTTCGCAGTCTGTCTTTTATTCCATTAAGCAAGGCACCGGAACCGGCGCCGACATCGAGTATCGAGACTTCCGCCTCACCTGATCTTGAGATCTCCCGGAGCAGCGAACGGCTCAAGGCCCGCTTTTCACCAAGAATGCCGTGTATGAAACGCATTTCCTTGTGCCATCTTGCATACTCTTCGGGCGAATATTGACCCAAATCGAGCCGTTCCTGCTTTAAGCTGCGTTGTTTGAAGTTCGAAAACATTATCAGTGCACGAATCGCTCGACGATCAAAGCGCTGTTCTTCGATCCGAATCCGATGCAATTGCAGAGGGCGACATTTACCTCGGCAGGACGAGCCTGGTTTGGAACGTAGTCGAGATCGCAATCAGGATCTGCTTCGTCAAGATTAATGGTCGGCGGGATAACACCCATGGTAATTGCACAGAGTGCGGCTCCCAATCCGGCCGCGCCGCTCGCACCCTGCGGATGTCCGATCTGGGATTTCGTCGCCGACATTGGTGTCTGGTAAGCGTGTTCGCCAAGTGTGATCTTAAGGGCAACGGTCTCGATCTTGTCATTCAGAACGGTGGAGGTGCCGTGAAGATTGACATAATCGACATCTTGAGATCTCCTTCCGGCGTCTTCGAGTGCCATCGTCATCGCCCGTGCGGGTTCGATACCGGAATCGTCAAGACGGACGCGATGATAGGCATCACACGTGGCCCCATAACCCGTTATTTCGCCATAGATCTTTGCATTTCGCTCGAGAGCTGAGTCGAGCGATTCGAGAACGTATATATACGAGCCTTCGCCGACGACGATCCCGGAGCGTCCAGTGGCAAAGGGTCTCGAAGCACGATGCGGCTCGTCGTTCCAATCTTTTGTCAGAACGGTCATCAGGTTAAATCCCGCCAAAATGCCCGGAGCAAGAGGTGCGTCCACACCGCCCGCGATCATTACATCCTGGCGACCGAGGGCGATATGCTGCGCGGCGTAAAAAATGGCATCCGTCGAGCTGGTGCATCCGGTTGACACCACGTGAGAAAGTCCGCGAAGACCTAACGCCATCGAAATTTCCGACGAAAGTCCGCCGTGTGTCGATGCCGGGATTATGTAAACGCTGGCTTGGTGTTTCGGACCGATAAACCAGTATTCGTAATGCTTTTCGGCAAAGGCAAGCCCCCCGCCGCCTGTTCCGATCTCGACGCCGATCGACCTTCGCCTTTCGATAGGCATATCTTCGGCATCGATCCCCGCGTCGGCCATGGCCTCGCGGGCCGCCGCTAAAACCAGAGGGACCGTACGCGGCACATGTTTTCGCTCTTTCGGACTTAGCTGGGTTTCCACGTCGAAATCCCGAACCTCAGCCGCGATCTTGACCGCCGAATCGGAAACGTCAAAACTTTCGATCTTTCGAACGCCGCTTGCACCGCTCCGCAAGCCATCCCAAAAAGCGTCCCGTCCTATGCCGATCGGTGTAACACAGCCCATGCCCGTTATCACGACGCGTCGCGGCCGCACAAAATTGCTCAGCATTAAACGATCCCTCTGATACTTTTCATTGGGTTGAGGATAACACCATCGCCGATTTGCCAAAAACTGCTTGCATTGAGATGAGGCCTTATTGACTCAATTAGTTCGGAAAGTTAATCTTTGGGATGCGGCTCGCATGGAAGCTGCCCAACCTAATTTCACCCTCGTACTATGGAACTGCCGCTTCAGCAAATAATTGAGACATACGGAATATATGCGGTTTTTGCATTGTGCATGGTCGAGGGCGATATCACGCTGCTGATCTCTGGCGTAATGGCAAACGGCGGTTTTTTTGGTCAGTACAGCTTTATAAAGGTACTCTTTGCCGGCACACTCGGCGGCATGGTCGGGGATAGTTTTGGATACATGGTCGGGCGTCTTTTGCACGAAAACGCCAAGGACTATCGTTTTTACCAGGTAGCGCAGCCGCGGGTCGAAAAGCTGATCGAAAAATTCGGCGGTTCCGCGATCGTTATCTCCAAGTATATTTATGGAATACGCGTCGCTATGTGCGTCTTTTACGGGGTCGGCAAAATGCCGTTTTTACGTTTTATCGGGCTCAGCGCAATAAGCTGTGGTTTGTGGGTTACAATTCTCTCCGGCGTCGGCTATTTTTTCAGTGGGGCCATAACGTCGATGATCGGCGACTACAAGCGGATCGGCATTGCGTTGTTTTTCATCGTCATGCTCGGCGTTATAGTCTTTTACGTGATCGAGCGTTACTGGCTGTCTGAAAAGGTCGAGGACGCCAGGCCGGAAACGATACAAAAGATCGAAGAAAAACTCCTCGCCGTCGAAGAGGTCGGCAAGATCACACTGCACGATCTCGGCGAGCGTCTGCATTTGACCCGTGAGCCGAACAGGGGTGAGAAAGACGCGGAGAAGGGGAGAAAGGGAGAGGAGGAGAAGGCGAACGCGGGGACACCGGGACACGGAGACACGGGTCAGAACCGGGAGCGATAGCGACTGGGTTTCGGTGCGAAACTACTGATTTACTAACAACTGACTACTGACTAATGATAATTGAATCATCCGCCCCGACCCGAGTTGATCTTGCCGGCGGGACAATTGATATACCGCCTTTATTTCTCTTTCACGAAGGAGCGGCGACGGTAAACTTTGCGGTCAGCCTGACGGCCCACTGCCGTATCGAAACCCTCAACGACGACCGGATCATCCTGAGATCGATCGACCAAAATGAGAGGGTTGAAACGACGATCGGCGATATTGTCTCTCTGCGTGACGAGCCCAGGCTCGAACTACTTTCGAAGCTGGTCTATTTCTTTCGTCCAACAACCGGTTTTCAGATGACCACCGAATCCAACGCTCCGGCCGGAGCAGGGCTGGCAGGATCGTCAACATTGAATATCGCGTGTATCGGGGCATTGAATAAGCTCGTCGGCGACCGCTACACGCCGGACCGGTTTATCCCGATCGCCGCTGCCGTCGAATGTCAGGTCATAAAGGTTCCAACGGGATATCAGGATTATTATTCCGCCCAATATGGTGGTGTGGCGTGTATCCATTTCGGGCCTGAGGGGATGAGACGCGAGGCCTTGGACATCGACACCGCAACGCTCGAACGCCGGGTCGCCGTCTGCTACACGGGCGAGCCGCGAAATTCGGGTACAAATAATTGGGAGATCACAAAACGCCATATTGATGGGGACCTGGAGATATTCGAGATATTCGAGGCGATCCGCGACACGTCGCTTAATTTGCGTAAAGCATTGCTCGCTGACGAATGGGACGCGGCTGGGCAGATCATCGCTGATGCTTTTCCAAATAGAATGCGTCTCTCGCCAAATATCACAACGCCGCAGATGGACCATCTGATCGATGTGGCGCTTGCAAACGGAGCGGTCGCGGCCAAGGTCTGCGGTGCCGGCGGCGGTGGATGCATCGCGTTTTTCTGTGAAGACGGGCGCCGACCCGACGTCGAAGCCGCCCTTGCAGCCGAGCAAGGTTGCCGCGTTCTCGATTGGCACTTGAATTCGGACGGCCTTACAGTCAAAGTTTCCGATTCTCTAAACGCCGCAAATTAATTGTCATGAAAAGCGCCTCCGTGGTGTTTTGGTTATAGAAAAGCTAATTTTCTTAATCAAAAATATCTTGGAGGTTTTCGTTTCAATGAGATCACTAACGCGTAATTTATCGTCCCTGTCGGTCGCTCTTCTCGCTTTGATGCTGGGAACGGCGGCAGTATCGGTTTTCGGCCAGGACGATGCAAAACTCAAGACCAAAACTGACAAATCTGAATACAAATCAGACCGCGGATTTTGCTCGTCGAACAACTGGTCAAGCGATCGCGTATCTTTCAACGAGCTGCGCGAAACGACGGTCGCTTCGATCGGCACGCTAAATGTTGATGGTCGCCAAAATGGTGGCATTAGCGTCAAGGGCGAAGAGCGCTCTGACATTCTCATACGCGCTTGCGTACAGGCCTGGGGAAAAACAGATGAAGAGGCAAAATCGCTTGCGTTCGGCGTAAGGATCGACACCGGTGCAACGATCAAAGCCGATAATCCGGCCGGCGATAATAATTGGTCGGTTTCCTATGAAATTCGCGTACCGCGCTCAACCAGTCTCAATCTGACGGCCCACAACGGCGGCATCTCGGTAAGCGGAGCCGAGGGCACGATCTCGTTTGATACGTCAAACGGCGGCGTAAACCTCAATGGCGTTGCTGGCACGGTTAAGGGTAAAACGACGAATGGCGGCATCAATGTCACGCTCGTTGGCAACTCCTGGAAAGGCAGCGGCCTCGACGTGCAGACCACAAACGGCGGCATTAATGTCTCCGTGCCAGATCACTTCGCAGCTCACGTTGAAGCAGGCACAACAAACGGCGGATTTTCGAGCGACTTTGCGAGCCTACAACCCGAAAAGAGTGCGGACGGACACCGGTCGCGAAGCACCAAGGTCAGCACCGACCTCAATGGCGGCGGCCCGACCGTACGGATGATAACGACCAATGGCGGCGTGAGGATCAACAGCCTACATAAAGAGTAGTCGTCAAAACAAAGACTATTTTGAGCAAAATAAAAGGCTTCGCCGAATGTTGGCGAGGCCTTTTTTATTTAGTCATCCGGTGTCGTCTCAACATTCCAGCCGCATTAAGGGCATCTTTCCATAGGCCAATAATTTCAAACACGGACAATTCGCAACTTTGGAAAAGCCGCAAGGTAAATCCCATCATCGAGTGTCAGGAGGCCAAATCCGTTTTCGAAAGCGTGGGCGCCGATGTAGAAGTCTGTCAAAATACGTCGCGCTTCGCCGGCCCGCCCGCGCCGTCGGCGTGCGGCATATTTCTGAAAGGCTGAACCAGCGGTCCGCCAAATGGTTTCGGTACTTGACCAATCGACAACGATCTCAGTGTCGTCGAGAAATTTGTTGATGAACTCCTCAGTCCGGCCCGGACACGCAAGCAATTCGCCGAAAACCGCACCGCAAATGACAACACCGCCACTCGCATACACGGTGTCTAGAGCCTCACGGGCGAGGGAGTTGAGAGTGTCGTCCGGATTCCAAAACGCAACGATCACGTTAGAGTCGATCGCGGTTCTCATTCCGGGTCTCTCAGCTCGCGGACAAAGCGAATCACCGCCTCACGTCCCTTTCCGATGCCAGGCGTACCGATGCCCTGGTATTTCGCAAATGGACTTTCCGTTTTCATTGGCCGAACAACCATCTCA
>JAYVDQ010000259.1:0-3442 GCA_043749325.1 Chloracidobacterium sp.
AGATACGGCTGGCTACCCTGTAGGGCATTGGGCAGATGTTTTGGACATACTGAAAGAAGCACTCTCAGGTGAGTTTGACACCGAACTCGTGAGTAAATCTAACGAGGTTTCATTTATTCCGAAAACGATAGTTGAAAACCTTTATACTAAAGATATTGTTATTTGCGATGTGAGCTCCAAGAACCCCAATGTAATGTTCGAATTGGGAATGCGGTTAACCTTTGATAAGCCAACTGTGATCGTTTCCGACCTCGCAACAGCCTTCGTCTTTGATATCGCTTCAATAGAGCATCTGCAGTATCGGGTCGATCTAAGATTTGGTGACATAGTCCAATTCAAACAAAATCTACTTGATAAAGTTCGAGCAACCCACGAAAAGGCAAAAAGTGATCCGAATTATTCGCCCTTCCTTAGGCATTTCGGTCAGTACCGAGTATCTACCTTGGCATCTGAGTCAGTCACCGAACAACAATACTTTCGTCGAACACTCAGCGATTTTCGCAACGAAATTCTCAGTGAATTGCGGGCCAGTAACCTTCTTGCACCTCGAATGATTGTTGGACAAGGGACTAACATATACGTCTCCCAGCCAATCGAAGGAAAGTTCAAAAGAATGATCATCTACCCGATTTCTTCAGATGGAGCGGGTTTAGACGAGCTTAAAACGAAATTAATTACGGAGCTCCGGGCAACCCTTCGAATGGGTGAAAACTTGCAGCACGTTGAGGTTAGACAGGTTTCTGACGATCCGGCTGAAATTAGTGTAATTTTTCGACATCTGATTAGCGATGACGCTTCTTCCCGTTTAGCAGAGTTCGTACACTCGGTTTTATTTGGAAAGATTCATAGCGTAAGGTTCGAATAATAAATGTCGTTTGGGCGGTCGGGGTTAACGAGTGTCGGCTTCGCAGGCAAGGATCAGGTAAAGTTTATCAAAATCGATATTGCCGCCGGAGACTATGCAGACTATTTTGCCTGGGTTACTACTTTAAGGAAATTAGACACGGGATTTGTAGCCCAAGAGACAGTCAAGCCTTGCACAAAGGCGCTAAATAATTCTGATGTCGTCAGGCCGGTCAGGAAAAACCAACCTCCGTGTATTGAACGTTCCGCCGAATGCGGTGAGCGGGGCGAAGCCGATATTTAAGCGGTTTGTCATTCATGAGCACCATGCGACGCGGCTTCATTTTGATCTGCGGCTGGAGATCGGGGGGACGGGCAAGTCTTGGGCGGTGCCAAAAGGGCCTTCGATGGACCCGGACGACAAACGCCTGGCCATCGCGGTGCCCGACCATTCCCTGAGCTATTTCAGTTTTGAGGGCCAACTGGCCGAGGGCACCTATGGAGCCGGCGAAGTACGCATCTGGGACTCCGGCAAATACGAAACAGTGGTTGACCCGCAGATTCAGTACGATAGCGGGAAACTGATCTTTACCTTTCACGGCCAGAAGGTGCGGGGCGAATTTATCCTTACGAAAATGTCCAATCAGCCGACACACTGGCTCCTCATCAAACGCGACGACAAATATGCCGATGTTGACTGGAGGTTGAAAACCATTTTGAGCGTTAAATAAGCGGTCGCAATTATAACGAACGCAATTCGTGGTCGGTAGATCAGCCAGCCGTCAGGATCGAGCAGAGCTTGTCAAAATCTATATTGCCGCCGGAGACGATGCAGACTGGCAGTCGGTTGTCGGCTATCAGCTTTTAGCGAGGTGGTGGCGGATCCATTCGGCCAGTTCGGTTTCAGTCAGCGTTCCACCGGCGAGGTTTAAGAACGTGAGATATTTTTCTTCTGCAAGGCACTCATTCGGCAAGTTTACGTAGGGCGTCCCGATTTTCCCGCATTACGCGTTCGGCGATCTCTATCTGCTCGGCAAAATCCGGGTCATCGGCTTTGTCAGTGAGGATCGAGCAAAGTTTGTCGAAATCTATATTGCCGCCGGAGACGATGCAGACTATTTTGCCGCTACCGGCTTTGCCGGACATCGCACAGGCGACGGGGGTTGCTCCGGCTCCTTCGGCGATGACGCGGTTGCGTTCGGCTATTAGGCGAAGAGCGGCGGTGACTTCTTCGAGTTCGGCGACCAGGGCTCCGTCAAGGAGCTCTTGGGCGAGCTTGAGCATTTGCGGGAACACTGTTCTAGCGCCGATGCCATCGACGAACGAAGGCTGATATTCGGCCTGCTGCGGCGAGCCGGCGGCCATCGACGGCCGAAGCGGGGCTGCGGTAGCGACCTCGGCGGCGTAAATTTTGCACGACGGTTTTAGTTCACGCATTCCGGCGGCTATGCCGCACGCCAGGCCTCCGCCGCCCCATGGGACGACGACAGCATCAACATCGGGCAGGTCTTCCATTATTTCCAATGCGATCGTTCCGTTGCCGGCCATTACAAAAGGGTCGTCAAAAGCGTGGACAAAGGCACCGTCGACGCCCGGAAAGGAGCGTTCCTCAAACGCCCGCCACCAGTCTTCGTACGGAGCCTTGATGACGCGTCTGCCGAGGCGTTCGATGGCACGGATCTTTGTGTCGGGAGCGGTATCGGGAGCTACGACCGTGCAGGGAATGCCGAGTTTGCGAGCCTGCCACGCAACGCCTTGCGCCATGTTTCCGGCGGACGCTGTGAGAACACCGCGCGACAGAACCTCCGGCGACATATGGCCCATTGCGTTTGCCGCACCGCGGATCTTGAACGACCCGATAGGTTGGAGGTTTTCGAGTTTTAAATAGATCTCGGCGGGTGCGTCCGGCACGTTAAGCCGCACGAGAGGCGTGCGGATCGCGGAACCCGCTATTGTTTTACGGGCCTCATTGACATCGGCAATTGATAACATCCGTCGTGACTCTCCTTTCATTGATGTGAGCAGTGTAACCCGAAAATGCCACGGTCGCCACTCCCACCACCTCGTCAGCCGAAACGGCTGCCACTCCTCCTCAGGCAGGAGGAGATCTCGAACGCCACCCCTCCTCCGGCAGGAGGGGAACTCCCCGGTACTGACTTTACGGATGTTTACTTTTCAGCGATTCGATGTTTCAATAGCTTTGTTAGATTTTTGACACCAGTAATGTTTTCCCGCAAACATTCGGGCGGATAAATGCGTCGCCGTCTTGACATAAATTGCACGCGAAAAACTAATGCCGCGAAGAAAATTTCGTCACAGCCCCCGTTTCGAGTCTTCCGACGATCCGACTTTTCAGGAATATCTCTTAAATCAACCAACCCAATCAACGACCCGCACGGAGTTGCTGCGCCTGATCCGCGGCGGCGAGGACACGTATCTCGAACTCAAGGTCAAGCTCTCGAACAGCGAGCGGATCATGCAGGGGATCGTCGCCCTGGCAAATACCGACGGCGGGACGATCATATTCGGCGTCAACGACCAGCTGCGGATCGAGGGCGTCAGCAACCCCGAATGGGTCCAGCAGGAGCTCGCCCGCATC
>JAYVDQ010000260.1:0-2617 GCA_043749325.1 Chloracidobacterium sp.
CCCGAAACGCTGGATCTAAAGTTAGTAGAGGCGCTAGCGGCGTTTGAGCCGTTCGGAGCGGGGAATCCTAAGCCGATCTTTGTCACGCGCGGTTTGACCTTGCGGGACGAGCCATTCGTGATGAAAGACAAGCATTTGAAGCTTAAACTCACCGATCAGTCCGGCAAGCCGTTCGAAGCCGTTTGGTGGGATGGCGTCGAGCGATCAAAGGGGCAAACTCTCAAACCTAATTCCCGCATCGAATTAGCCTATGTTGCAGAGGCCAATTCGTGGCAGGGAAATACCCGCCTGCAACTTGTGGTCGAGGATTTAAGAGCGGATAATTGAACAGGTGGCGGAAAACGACAATAAAAATGTCAGGAATTACAGATTTAGGGCAAGCTTGCCCCGGATCTTTCGCTACCTGGCTATCGGATTTCTGGCCATTACATTGCTGGTCGTTGTCGTTGGTTTTTACCGGTCCCGCAGCAAATCCACGTTCAAGCTTAAGAGCGAGCATACGCAGCTTTCGACCGATGTTACCGCCGAAATAAATGGTTACGAGCGGCTCGAAACCGACGGCGGCCTTTCGAAATACTACGTTAAGGCTGATTACGCCAAGACCTTTTCCGACAACCACCAGGAACTGGAAAACGCCTACATCGAGGTTTTTGACGACACCGGAAATCCCGCCGATAAGTTGACCGCTCAAAAGGTCTTGTACGTGCCGGCGGAAAATAAGAATTTCACGGCTTATATGAACCGCGACGTGCATATAGAGACACGCGACGCACTAAAGATTAAGACCAACAATATTATATATAACCGGGCAAGTGAAATCGCCGATGCCGACGAACTGGTTGAATTTGAGAGAGAGAATGTACGAGGCAAATCTTTTGGAGCGACGGTAAAAATGGGTGAAAAGCGTGTCGATCTGCTCAAAGATGTCGAGATCGAGACATTCGAGTCGCCGGAGCTTGTCAAATCGAATATTCGCTACGCCAGGATCAACGCCAACTCGGCTTCGTTCGATCAGTCTGCTAACAAGATCGAGCTAAATGAAAATGTCGCGATCAAGATCGAGTCAAAGTCCAAATCGACCGGCAATCCAATAAAAACTGATATTTCATCCAACCGTGCGTCTGTAATATTTTTTCATGATCCGTCGCCAAAGCCGCGAACGGGAACGCCGTCCGCACAGCTCAAGAATTTTGAGCTTTTTGACAACGTAAAGATTGTTTCCACTGAAAACGGAGCATCACCGACCAGCATTAATGCTGGTTACGCTCTATATGACAAAGACGCCGACCGTTTTGAGTTAAAAAATGGAGTTCATATCGTTGCGGTTGAAAAAGACAAACCCACCGACATCCGGGCCTCGGAGGCGATCTACGAGCAATCCGCTTTAAAGCTTGCGATGACCGGTAGTGTCGAGATCACACAGGGCTCCGATTATCTAAAAGGTGATACCGTAAACGCTGATCTTTTCGCTGACAGAAAGGTAAAGAGTGCCGTTGTCAGAGGAAACGCCATCGCCCGGAAGTCAACTGACGCTCAAACGGCGACGGTTTCGGCGCCGGAGTTGAATGCCGATTTTAACGACGCCCGTCAATTACTCAATGCAAACGCGATAGGGCAGAGCATTGCCCAGATAGTGCCGGCTGACGGCAAGAAATATTCGCTCGTTACCTTTTCGGCGAAACGCGGCATCGGAGTATTGTTCAAGGGAGAAGGCCTGATCGATAAGCTGCGAACCGACGGGCGCACAACCGTCAAGCTCGATGCCGCCAATTACGGCAGCAAGGCAGCCAACAAAACGGTGACCGCCGATGCGGTAAGCACGACGTTTTACGAGGATGGAAAGAACATCCGCAAGGCCGAAGCGGTGGGTAATGCCGAGGTAGTCGTACAGCCGCTCAATGCCTCGGCACAGAATTACGTGACGACGATCGACGCTCCCCGGTTCGATTGTGACTTTTATCCCACGGGCAACAATGCCAAAACATGCATCGGCGGCAGGAAAACAAAAACCATTCGAGTGCCGACCATCCCATCGGAAAAACGCGGCGCGCAAACGCTTTTAGCCGATCAACTTAATACGGAGTTTAATGCCGAAACTCAGGACGTCGATAAGATGGACGCGTCGGGGAACGCGAAATTCACCGAGCTTGACCGTAACGCTGTAGCCTCGCAATTTTCTTATACGGCCATTGACGAGATGCTCCGGCTTCGCGGCGGTGAACCAACAGTTTGGGATGGACAGGGAAGGTCAAAGGCACGCGAGATCGATCTCGATAAAAAAGCTAACCGGTCGTACCTGCGCGGCGGCGTCAGCACGACCTATTACAGCCATAAGCATATAAAGAACTCGGCTCCATTCGCGTCCTCGGATAAACCGGTTTTCGTTACATCGGACACAGCCGAGTTCGATCAGGAAGCCGAAACGGCAACATTTACCGGCAATGCACGCGGCTGGCAGGATAATAATTACGTACGTGCCGACCGCCTGTATATGCGTTCGGGCGACGGTAAATTTAAGGCCGACGGCAACGTCCAGAGCGTCGTCTATAACGCCAAACAAAAGACCAAGGGCAACGCAGGCGTTGTACCCGTTTACGCCGCCGCCAAATCGATGACC
>JAYVDQ010000261.1:0-4125 GCA_043749325.1 Chloracidobacterium sp.
ACAAAACGGTTTCTCGGCGACGAAGATACCGGCGTGACAGGCCTGGAGACTGTCGAGATCGAGTGGGCCGATGATAATGGCAGCAAAACGATCCGCGAGGTCCCCGACACGTCGAAGATCTGGGAAGCCGACGTCGTCTTTATGGCGATGGGCTTTACGGGTGCGGAAAAGGGGAAATTAATCGACGATCTGGGGGTTGCTTTTACGGTGCGCGGCACCATCTCGGTCGGCGACAATAAGCAGACAAATGTGCCGTCCGTCTTTGCAGCCGGCGATTGCGAACGCGGTCAGTCATTGATCGTTTGGGCGATTGCGGACGGAAAGCTCGCTGCGAAGGGTGTTAACGAGTTTCTAACTGTAGACGCCCGCGCGTAAGCAAGGGCTCAACACGCGGGTTGAATGTTAAGCCCTTGCTTACGCGCGGGCTTCTTCACCAAAAAACGCCACTAGGCCGAGTTTCTACCCGCGTTGATGATCCCGAACGAACATCGCATGATGAGCTTTTCATAGGCCGCCAGCAGCTCAGGCGGTAATTCTACAGAGTCCCGCGTTTTCGCGAGGCCATATTGCTGGATCGTCGTCAGCGGGATCATGATCCTCTCGCGCATTTGGATCGACTGCTTCTCGACAGGATAATCCGTCATCAACTCGTGCTTTTCCGAGATCAATAGCAAATATTTCCGCGTCAATTCATATTCGTCGTAAATTTTTTGCCAGAGACCGCCAAAAACGGAATGTTCTGACAGAAACGACGTGAGCGGAAAAAATGATTTCACCATCGCCATCTCGCAGTTATCCATCAACGCTTTAAAAAAACCGTTGTTTTGGTACATTGTCTTCGCGGCGGTGAGATTGCCGTCGGCCTCGATCTTTTTGAACGCGGACCCGACTCCGTAATAGCCGGGAACGTTTTGCTTGAGCTGGCTCCACGCCCCGACAAAAGGGATCGCCCGCAGATCCTTAAATTCGAGTTTGCTCGCACCGCCGCGTTTGACCGGACGGCTGCCGACATTGGTTTCCGAATAGAAACGCAGCGGGCTCACCTGTAACAGATAGTCGAGGAAAGACGGATGATCTTTCAGCTGTT
Source organism: Chloracidobacterium sp. (assembly GCA_043749325.1). GTDB lineage: Bacteria > Acidobacteriota > Blastocatellia > Pyrinomonadales > Pyrinomonadaceae > OLB17. Next base: position 1,088 of record JAYVDQ010000261.1, read on the forward strand.
CGTACGCGCTGTAGCTTTCGTCAGCCAATTGCCGCATAAGTTCTTCCTCGACCGGCGAAAAAGTGATGTCCCTGGCATGGGAAATATGATTGTAAATACCGGCGTGGATCAGCTGCTCGATATTAAATTGGGCTGCGTCAACCGTCCCAAAATTTGAGCTGACGGTTTGGCCCTGAACGGTAAGTTCGATCGCTTTGTCGGAAATATTCTCGCCCATCGACGAGTAAAATTTGTGGGTCTTGCCGCCCCCGCGTGCCGGCGGGCCGCCGCGGCCGTCGAAAAAGATAACCTCGACCCCATATTGTTTTGAGATACTCGTAAGCTCGTCTTTGGCCTTGTAAATACTCCAATTAGCCATCAAATACCCGCCGTCCTTGGTACCGTCGCTAAAGCCGAGCATGATCGTTTGGGTATCGCCGCGATTTTTGAGATGCAGGCGGTACTCGGGTATCTCGTAAAGTTGCCGCATGATACCGGCGGCATTTTGCAAGTCCGAAACGGTCTCAAATAGCGGGACGATATCGACCGACATCTCGTCAGCAGGCCAGCCGGCGAGCAGGAACAAACCGTAAACCTCGATAGCGTTCAGAGCACTTTGGCACTGGCTGATGATGTATCGCTCGCACCCCGCCGGGCCGTTTTGAAGCTGGATCGTTTTCACGGCCGCAATGGTTTGCAGCGTGTCTTTGGTTAATTCGTCTCCAAACGATTCCGCGACAGCCTCTTGCCGGATATTTAGAAGTATCTCGATCTTTTGACCCTCATCAAGCTCGCCATAATTTGACGGTAAAGCATCGCTTTGAGACGCAATATTTCTCAATATTTGCCCATGAATGCTGCTCTCCTGCCTGATATCAAGCGACGCAAAAAACAGCCCAAACAGCTCGACTTTGTAGATAAGATCATTGACGAGGTGAACAAATAACCCGTTGTGCCTTTCGAGCAAAATGTCCCGGATCGTGAGTAACGGGCCGAGGATGTCGTGCTTGCTCAAATCCGATGTCTGCCCCCCCGCGCCGAGGTTTTGGTAAAGCTTCTGGTCAAGATCCGTCAAAATATTTTCGACACCGACAAAGGTCAGGCGCCTTTTCAGCAGCCGCACATCGCGGTAGTAGCATCTCAATATCGAATTCTGTAGAGCATTGGCGACTTGCAGCGTCGTCTCGACATTTACAAACGGATTGCCGTCACGGTCGCCGCCAGACCAGAACCCCATCCTGATCGGAGAATTTTCACCACCAACAAAATTATTCAGATCTGAAATTATGTTGCCCGCCGCCGCGTAAAAGACGTTTTCGAGATACCAGATCAGACTCACTGCCTCGTCAAACGGCGTGGGTTTTTGCCTATTGATAAACGGCGTCCTCCCCAATTGCAGCAGATAAGTATTGATATCGGTGATATTATTTTCCGCGATCGCCTGGGTCAGATCGTTGATGATGCCGAGGACTGAACCGGGATAAAACTGTGTCGGATGCGCGGTCAAAACAAGACGGACGCAAAATCCTCGCAGCTTTTCCGCTAATTCCGCCTTCCATTTATTTTCGAGAACGGTCGATTCGAGATGTTTGAGCGTTCCCGCCCCGTGCATGTCATTGACCACGCGAAACGCCGCATCTTCCAGGGCGTCGAACAACACCACCTGACGCTCGGCATAACGCACAAAACTGAGCAGCAGCCCAACCCTCTCGGCCTCAGTCGCGATCGACGTGTGGTGATCGAAGAAATCATCGACGATCGCCGGCGTGTCTTTATTAGCATTAAAACCTTCTTCGCAGTTGGTCAGAAAAAGCGAGAGAAGGATGCCAGTCTTTTCGATACGGTCATACGGCAGCGACAAAAACAGGCTGTTATAAAGCTGAAATTTTACCGCTACCTCGTTTTGAAAGGAATCAAAGGCATCCGCCTGGTTTTGTGTCATAAGATTACATTTGCAGCAGAACAGTGGCGGACAGCTACCTTTACTCGGGGGTGATGGCCCTGTAAAGCTCGACGCTAACTCACTTTTTTTGTAGATTTTATTTTAACGATACATCGCGGTTACACCAAGTAAAAATAAAAAAGAGGCATCGAATCGTGCCTCTTACCTGACGTAAATACTGGTGCCGTCTACAAGATTTGAACTTGTGGCCTATCGCGTGTGAAGCGAGTGCTCTACCACTGAGCTAAGACGGCAAAACAGTGAACAGTGAATAACTAATAGTGAACAGTGGCAAGACAAAAAGCAGTTACTGTTCACTGTTCACTGTTAGTTGTTCACTAGATCGACGGATCGTCGGCTTTCGCCGGACGGTTTTCGTCGGTTCCCTTGATCGAGCTAAGCGACGAATCCGTATAAAAATGTCGCACTCCCGTTGAAGTCAGGCCCTCAGAAACCTGCGGATCGGCCGTAATCGAATAAAACGCTGGTTTTGCCGCGGACGAGGGCTCAACCGTCAACGTGAAAATGTAGCCGTTTACGACAGGCCGCTCGCCTTTGAACCTTTCGTCGAGGCTCACCTTGGCGATCAGTTCGTCAAAGCTCGCAAAATTTCCCCGCGTACGCGAGGCATATTGAGCCTCAAATTTACGGACGTTGTCGACAAACTGAGCAGCGGCGGTTTCGTTGCCCGAACGAATAACAGCCTGCCACGCGATAGTACCGACGCCGATCAGCAATCCGATGATCGCGATAACGATCATCAACTCGATAAGGTTAAATCCGCGCTGATCTTTGAGCCTAAGTTTAAGATTCTTCATAAAAAATACTGTATTTCCCTCTCGTTTTCTTCACGAAAACACTTGTGTTTAGTTTCAAAAGTTTAGATTGTTTTGGCACGAATTTCAATGGAACGTAACTTTTTGGTGCTTACGGTGTTTCTAATCAGGTAGAATATTTTTAGGCGGTCATACCGTTCACCGTTAAATGAGAGATTGGATAATCAGCGAAACACTGGAAAAGGGCGAAAATATCGCTCTGAGTTTTGACCCGGCGGCCAAGATCGCCGAGCTTGCAACAGCTATCGAACGCGTCATCAGGGGTAAATCCGAGACGGTTA
>JAYVDQ010000262.1:0-15167 GCA_043749325.1 Chloracidobacterium sp.
AGCTTGGTGCCGGTGGAATCGAAACCGGCGTTGAGGGCCGGTGTCGTCAAAACCTGTGACACGCGGCCACCCGTGACCGGAACGCTGTAAAGCTCACTCATCAACCCGATCGGAAACTGCGTATTGCTTGCCGCATCTTGCCGCGTGGCGTTAAAGAGCACGGCTTTGTCGTCCGCCGTAAAACTGCTGGGCACTTCCTTTGTCGAATGGAAGGTTAGCCTCTTCGCTTCCCCACCGCCCGCCGGCATCACAAACACGTCAAAATTGCCATAGCGGTCGGACGCAAACGCAATCCATTTGCCGTCGTGGCTCCAAACCGGCGAGACTTCATACGATTCGCTTAACGTCAGTGGAGTCGCCGTACCCCCAGCCGACGGAACAGAATAAATATCACCCTTGTACTCAAAAAGAATGGTCTGCCCATCAGGCGAGATCGCCGGATACCGCAGCCAAAGAGCATTATCCTGGCTAAAAACCGCCGCCGAAAAAAGCAACACGAAGATCAAACAAAGAGTAGCTCTCATAGGATTAGTTTCCCTCTAAAATTGACCGAATTTTTGTTTTTCAAATGTAACGGACAAATAGCTGTCATGTCCAGTAGATATGGCACTCGATCACCTGCTACGCAAAACCCGCAAAATATATCAAACCCAGCAAAATAACATTTAAATCCGAACGCAACTTGGATAGCGTGAACCGGAATAACTGTATAGGCGCTGATCCTATGATCTTTGAAAACGGAAATAGTAGTCAGCAATCAGCAGTCGGTAATCAGCGGCTCGGCGGTGATCAATTTGGATAAATTCAAGTGTGTACAAAAAATTAGTGAAATGTGGAACGTAAGGCACTTAAATCTATTGTCTACGTGTATTTACACCGTTCCACTTTGCGTTCCACCCTGGAACGGATTAATCGTCGGATTCGACCAGTTCGTATGGCAAGCGGTGGGACAGCATTCGGACGCTGACGATCATTCCCGTCCAGATGAGCAAGGAGACGGTCGTGACGGCCCAGCCGATGTTGGCCACGAGGTCGTCTTCGAATAACAGGCCAATGACAACGAGTGGAAACGCCAGCGAGGAGACCCTCAACGCCGTCTTTTTCGAGCGGTCAAGCGTCTCGAGCATGTTCACGCGGCTGACCTCAAGTTCCATGTATTCGTCGTCCGAGTTTAAATGCGAAAAATATTCGGCCTCAGCTTTTGTCCAGCGACGAAGGCTGGGCGTTTCTGCAATGCGGTTGGCAGCCGAGAATTGATGGATAACGTGAGCGATCTTCCCTTCGCGAAGCGCCATTTCAGCGAGTCCGCGAGCGGCACGAAAATTTTCTCCCAGCGTGTCGACCACGTTTTGAAAGACATTCCCGGCACGTCGCCATTCGCCAATCTGGAAATAGCATTCGCCGAGACGAGCCAAGAGATCGCCGTCACCGGCTGCACGACGTTCGGACAGGCGCAGAGCAGCGATCGCCTTTCGTTCGAGTTTTGGATCGTGCGTCATTCCGGCAAACGAATGCAGGCAACGGGCGAATTCGAACAACAGCCTCGCATCGGTCGGTCGTATTATCAGTGCGCGGCGAAACGCCTCGAGGGCCTGTAGCAAATACCCCGATAAGCGAAGCTCATTGGCGAGAGATTGCAACTCTTTGGCCTTTTTGTCATCGCCGGGAACCAGATCGCTGCGAACTCCGTTACTCCGTGCTTTACGCGAATTGGTTTTGAAAGTGCCTTCGAGGACCTCGGCGGACGGAATACGCGAGAATTCGGCCCTCATCAAGGTCTCTTTCGGCTCCGCAAGATGCTCGCGTAATTCGATAGAGCGAACGTCGAGGACATTATCAGCAAGCCGCGGCAAGATAGACTTGATCATTCGCCGGAAGTCTTCGCCGCCAGACGCGATGGCGATGCTCAGGCCTTTGCCGCGAACGACGGTGCGGTAGCGATAGTGGACGTTGCCGCCGCGTTTTAACGCACGGATCGCCTGTGTCTCTACCTGCTCGATGTCGGTCAGCCTGAGACGGCGGCGTGATGCATTAAACCACGACCAGGCGCGAGGCACGATCCCGGTCCTGACAAGGCTCTTGCCGTCAAACATGACGCGGTCATTGAGGGCGAAGAACGGCAGGAATATCCACGATATGCCAAAGAGAATAAAGCCCGCCACATCTATTTCAAAATAGAAAAGCAACGCGGAGAAGAATGTACCGAGCAAAAGCGCTGATAAATAACCATTGGGCGAAACGCGGATCGTGATCGGCGTTTCCAGTTGAAGAGCAGCGTGCGATTCGACATCTGCCTTTACATTGCTGATATTTGTCCGGTCGAGTTCGCTCAAGTAATAAAATGGACCCCCACAGCTTTCCCAAGGAAAAAGAACGATTGCGGGCCGGGATCTTTGAAAATCTTATGCAACAAGCTCTATCCGCTACCGAACGGCGATGCCGGAGTTGGCTCAGGGATTTCCTTCGCTTTTACCGGATCGAGGTCCTTTAGTTTGTTCTTGGCATTTGTCGCGGTCTCGGTCATTCGAATAGGCTTTCCGTCCATATCCTTGGCATCGCTGGCCGCCTTTGCGATGTCAAAGTATATTTGGGCCGCTTCCTGCTTCTTGCCCTGCTTCTCGTAAACCAATGCCAACTCGTAATTGATCGTATCTCTGGCAACCACCGGATCGGTCATCGCCGCAAGCTCCTGATAAAGGGCTGCGGCATCATCAAACCGGACGTCATTGACCCGTGTTTGAGCAAGGGCAAATTTCGCGAGCTTGGCTGTATCCGAGCTCCCACCGGACAAACCTTCCAGTTCGGTAATGGCCGCCGGCCTATCGATAGTCAGGCGATTTACCGCAATAAAATAGCGGGCTTTTTCGGCTACGGCCCCGCCGAATTTATCTGAAACGGACTGAAACTCAGCAATGGCAGCCTCAGCCCGATCCTTTTCGGTTGGATACGTTTTCTGTGTTGAGCCCACAGGCGTGCCGGTTTCAGAGATCTGGGCCTGTGATATCTCGATCGCCTTTCCGAGAGCCGTCTGCGCCGCGGCGTTCGAACGTGCGTTCCATTTCATGAACAGAAACACAAGGATCACGAGTACGAGCACAGCGCCGACGCCATACAGTATCGTCCGGCCTTTGCCCTCAAGCTTTTTGCTTACATCCTCAAGCCGCTCGTCAACCTGCCGTTGGAGCGGATTGACATATATTTTCTTTTCTTGTGGAGCGGCCGCTGCCGCCTCAAGCTGTTCAAATCGTCTCTTTTTTCGTGCCATGGTTAAAAAACTGCAAAATCCGTTGATTCGCGCGGTGTATAATTGCGTTGAGCTGTCGCAACTCAAAAGAGTTAATTTAACGTAAAACGTTGATTAGAGCAAATAACAAAGGCAGTGAATAGTGAATAGTGAAAACCGGTGCGATTTCGAAAAGATTTTCACACTTTTCGCAGTAAGTTTTTATTGGGAACAAAATTGGACACGCGGTGTCTAATATAAGTAGTTCGCAGAAAAAGCGAACAGGAAATTGACAGCTTCTCCGTTGGGAGAACGCGAGAAAGGCGGGCGATGTTCTTCAGCAAGTCAATGACGTTTGACGACGAAGAAATTGGACGGGCCGTGGTGCCGGTTCCGATGATCGCTGCCCACGGGATCGACGATCCTGTGTTTATTGACAAACTAAAAGCGGGTGACGAAGCCGCGTTTGAGACCCTGATCGACCGTTATTCCGGTGATATTTACGCCTTGCTTTACAGGCTGACGGAAAATCCGGAAGAGGCGCGCGATCTGACGCAGGACACGCTTCTGCGGGCCGTAAGATCGATAAAGACATTTCGCGGCGAATCGGAGCTAAAGACCTGGTTATTTCGGATCGCGATCAACGAATCGCGAAACAGGTTTCGGTGGTGGAAACGCCGAAAACGCGATCTGACGATCTCGCTCGATGCGACGATTGGCGAATCCGATACGCGGATCTCGGATACGCTGGCTGATCATTCGATCAGCCCCGAGGAATCAACGCTGTCGCACGAACGCGAGGCCGCGATAAACACGGCGCTGCTTGATATCCAGGAAGTTTACCGTGAGGCGATTGTTCTTTGCGATATCGAGGGAATGAGTTATGAAGAAACGGCTGCCGCACTAGGGATCGGAATTGGGACAGTGAAATCGCGTATATCACGCGGCCGCGAAGAATTGCGGCGACGATTAAAGGATTTTTGACAATTAAATGAATGGTTGACTCACCCCGGTCTCAATTTTTAAGACTAAACAAATCGGTGCCAAACGATAGGTCAAAGAGAACGAGAATTGTGGTTTGGAGTTATGAAACGTGGCTATTCGGTAATTATTTGAATCGACCAGCAACATCGAAACATGGATTACCCATTGCCGCCGATCAAAAAGCCGACACGCAACGACACGTTGTTGTCTCGTAAATGACAACAGCCGGGGTCAGTTAGCCATTCATTCAATCTTAGGTTAAAGCAATGAAATGCTCGGAAATAAAATCTGATCTGTCACTTTACGCGGATGGCTTTCTCGCGGAGGGTGTGAATGTTTTCATCAAAGATCATTTACAGGCTTGTCCGTTGTGCCGCCAACGACACGCCGAGATCCGCGAGGTAAAGGCCGGCTTGCGACAAATGTCGCGGCCGGAAATTTCCGGTGCTCTTAATAACCAATTAAAACGATCCGTAAGGACGGAGATCCGTAATACTAAGACTGCCTGGTTGCCGGTTTCGGTCGGGATGCGCGCGTGGCTTCAGACGCGCGTAATGCCGTATGGCGTTGGAGTGCTCGCATCGCTTGTACTGGGATTTACGTTTTTGGCGATGATGTTTTCGGGGAATCGCAATTTGGGGCCTTTGACCGCCGCGACGCAAAGTCCTTATCGCCCAGATTCTATCATGCTCGCAAGCAACTCAAATCCTTACCGTTCCCAGTATCCCGAAAGCCTTTCCGCGTCGGATTATGCTCAGACACGTCTCGACATTTCGAGCGAATCACCGAGCATAAATCCACAGGGAGCATTGATCGCATTGACAAGATCACTGGTTCGAGGCGGGATGAAGGATGACGAGGTCGTCGTTGTAGCTGATGTATTCGGCAATGGCCTGGCTCAGATCGCCGAGGTCGTCGAGCCGTCCCGGAACCGTCAGGCGGTAGACGCGCTACAAAAGGCCCTCGATTCAGACCCGGCCTATGCCCCGTTCGTCTCTTCAAATCTCGATAAACGCTCGGAGAATGTGAGAGTAGTTCTAAAGTTTCAGAGCGTTAACGTCAGCACCGGATCGAGCAGGCACAACCACTAAATCACATCTTGTCGATCTCGGCCTTTAGCCGGCCAGCAAGAGTCGGGTCGAGCGGAAGCAGGCTGTTATACTGCTCGGTCGCCGCCGCTTTATTCTTTTTTCCGGCATAGAGTATTCCGAGATTGTATCTGGCCTTTGTAAACTTAGGGTTGATCGAAATACATTTCGAATATGCTTCGATCGCCTTGTCACGCTGGTTGTCGGCAAAATATGCATTCCCCAGCAGATACCAACTGTCAGAGTAATCGGGATTCTTCTCGGTATATTCGACCAGCCCCGCGACCGCCTGGGTGTAATACCGTGTGGCTTCAGTAGTTTTCCCGCTCAGATTGTAAGCCCGGCCTAGATAGAAATTGGTTTCGCCGTCTCCCGGTTTCAATCTCAGGGCATTGTTGCATGCCGTGATCGCGTCCGCGTATTTTTTCACTTCATTATAAGCCCGGCAGAGACTCATGTAGCCGGCATACTGATTCGGCTGAAACTTGATACCGGCTAATGCGTCCTGAACGCCGTCCTCCGGACGATCCACCAGGCTGTCATACCGCGCCAGGTCATTGTAAATACTGCCGTCACTGGGAAACTGAAGTAATGCCTTCTTTAATACCAAGATCGCCTCTGAAAACCGGCTCTGGCTTCGAAATATATCAGCCAGGCTTCGATAGGCGTCATAGTTATCAGGCTTTGCGCTGATCGCCCGTTGGTAGGCCGGGATAGCCGAGGTAAGGTCCTTCTGCTTACGCGCGGCGTCGGCAACGAGGTAGTATGCCTCGCCTGTCATCCGGGTTCCATTCTTGATCGCCTCGTCCGCGGCTGCGGCCTGCTCTTTCACGTTTCCCAAAACTGCCTGGACGCGTGCAATGTTGTAATAAAGATCCCCATTCTTCGGCGATATTGCAAGGGCCTTTTGATAGGTGTCGAGGGCTTGGGGAAACTGCTTCTTGGCCGCATATATATCGCCCGAGCCATTCAAAAAATCTATATTTCGCGGATCGATAGCAAGCCCCTTATTAAGATCGGCAAGAGCCGCATCGTAATCCTTTAGATCGTAGAACAAATACCATCGGATACGGTAAATATCGACTAAAGGCTTGAAGCCCTGATTCAACGCCAACTGAAACTCGTATTTGGCGGGATCATATTCCTTCAAATAGTAATGCGACGCCGCCTTCCAATAATGGGCTGTCGGATTGGTCGGTATGACGAGTATCGCCTGCCCATATTTGTCTACGGCTTCACGATAATTCTTCTGCGCAAACGCTTTGTCGCCGAGATCATGCAAATCTTTCTCTTGGCTCTTTTCCTTTTTCGTTTGTGCCACCACAGCAAGCGAACAAAAGCTACAGATCAACAAAGTGATCGTAAAGAGTCCTAAAAGTCGTTTTCCGTTCATATAATTACACGTCCGAATTACTGAAGAATCTTGGTCCTGTCATCGCCGGCTTTAGGCTTTGGCGTAGCCTTCGCGGTCGGAGGTTTTGTAGTTTGAGTGGATGTTCCCTTGGTCACTGTCTGTGGCGTCGAACGAGCATTGGGCCCACCCGTGACAACCGCTCGATTTGAATTGTCGTCTGCCGAATTCGGATCAGTCACGGTCCCGGCCGTGGAATTAGAATTTCCGTCCCGATCGACGTCCGCGAGCACGGGCACGGTCGACTGCGGCGAAGGCGTAGCCGGGATGCTCGGCGATGGCGAAGGCATCGCTTTCGTCTGCGACGGCAGGTAATATTTTGTATAAGCAAACCATCCGCCGCCGCCCGCTATACCCGCTAAGAGCAATAAGCCGACCAAACCGCCAACGAGCATGCCGGACTTGGGCTTCTGTTTTGGAGCTGCGCCAACAAATGGTTTTGCACTTGGCGTAGCAGGTTGCGATGCCGGGGCCGCACTTGCAGCAGCAGCAACAGCAACTTCGGGTGTCCGGATTTTAGTAGCGATCTCAGCGTGTTCTTCTTCCCTAATCACTTCGGCCACCGGAACATCCGAGGGCGGCTGAACTGACTGCTCCTCAACGTTCGCCTCTTCCATTTCCAGCGTGGATTCGATCACCGGGCTTTCATCTACCACACGAGCCTCGACAACCGGCTCTGGTGCGTTAGTCACATACTGGGCAGGAATCATCGTCGCCATCTCGGATGGAGCGACCGGGGCCGCTGTATCGAGGGGCGGAGTTGTCGAGTGGAAATCGTCTCCGACCTGGTCTCCGATCTTGAAGACAGCCGTATCCGCCGACATTGCCGTCTGTATCTCCGCATACGCGGCTCGCAGGGCCTTTTGCATCTCGCTGGCCGTCGCAAAGCGTTTTTCCTGGCTGACCTCAAGTCCCTTTAGAATTACGTCTGAGACCGCCGACGAGACGGCGGGATTTACCTCAGAAAGCGCCCGGATCGGATCGCGCTGACTGCCAAGCATTATGTCGGCCCGCGAAAGAGCGTCGGGCGGCACGAGATGGGTCATCAATTGGTAAAGCGTCGCCGAAAGCGAGTAAATATCGCTTTTGGCATTGGTGCCCGTACCGCGTATCTGCTCCATCGGGGCAAAGTGCGGCGTATATCCGACGATGCTGCCCGATCTGCCGGCCTCGGAAACGGTCATCGTCGCCGTATCCTTAGAAAGACCGAAATCCAGCAAAACGATGTGGTTTTCGTCAGTCAGCTTAAGGTTTTGCGGCTTGATGTCGCGGTGGATAATCGGCGGCTCGTGCGAATGAAGATACGACAGAGCGTCGAGCAATTGATCGGCCCAGAACATGACCCAACTGAGAGGAAACGCTTTGCCGGAGTTTTCTAGCCGATTCGAAAGATCGTCGCCCGAAATATGCTCCATTACCAGAAATTGGTCGCCCCCATCGGTAAAATGGTCACTAACCTTTGGCAAAACCGGATGCCGGAGACGCGCGAGTATCTTTGCCTCGCGTTCAAACGCCGCAGCGAGATTCGCATCTTCGGCAAAACTCGTTCTTTTGAGAGCCACGGCGCTGCCTAGCCGTTGATCGACCGCGAGATAGACCTCGCCCATCCCGCCTTTGCCAATTAACTGAACCACCAGATAGCGGCCCTGAACCATTGTGTTTGGTGTTAGTAGTTTCATTAAAGTCTATGAAATAGCCTCGTCCTATGTTCCAAATCCCACTCTGTCAGCCGATTCGCAGTTTTTCCGCCGGCAGCATTGCTGGCATCCCTTTGTGCTGGAAACAGCGGGTATTTCCCTTGACCCGCCGCGTGCAAGGAGTTCCCTTTTTGGTCTCCGCTCCGCAATAATATAATGGCTCATCTGCGACCATTGGCTTTGACGCCTGATTCGATGCCGGTTGGGTGGAAAGCGTTTGCGGCAAATTCATCACCGTTTGAGGCGAAACTTTTTCCGTCGTTATCGGCGGCGAATCAGGTGGACTCTCGACCGGCCTTTGTTCAACCAATTTTGCGGGTTGTCGAACCGCAAGTGAGTTCGTTGCAACCGATCCGCTCTTCAAATAACTTCCAAAACCGAAGACGCTGATCAATAATCCAACGACTACGATCGCTCTAGGGATCAGATCCTGTCCCTTAAACTCCGACTCGCAGACCTGACAGAATCGCCGGCTCGTAAAAATCCCCCAGTCGATCCGTTCGATCTTCTCTCCACAGTTTGCACAAAAATTTGGCTTAAAGAGCATTCGCCTTAATTTCCCAACGGCCAGACCCAGCAAAAGCGATGTGCCGGCTAGCAAATGGTTTTTAGCGCTCAGAGTTGGAAATGATTATAAACCATAAATCGCATTCTGTTAAGAGTTTATATGAGAGAGCCGCATACAACTGCGCTTCGTCAATTCGCGTCAAATTGCTAACATTTCGTTATGAGCTTTCCTAGGGCAATTTTTCTCCTAGCTATTTTACTGATCGGATTCATGAGCGTCGCGGCTCAGGATGACGAGACGATCCGGGTTGATTCGTCAATCGTAAGGCTGAATGTCGGCGTCGTGGATCAGCGGGGCCACCCTATGACATCGCTCGACAGAAATAATTTTGAGATCTTTGAGGATGGTATAAAGCAGCAGATCACTCGCTTTGAACCGAGCGAGGCGCCTTTCAGCGTTGTGATCATGCTCGATATGAGCGGCTCAACTCTCGGTTTTCGCCAGGTTATAAGGCAATCGGCGTTTCGTTTTGTTGACGCTCTTTCGCCCAACGACCGCGTAGCGGTTATCGAATTCTACGATAAAATAAATCTCCGAAACGATTTCACAACTAACCGCGCAACCATTGCTAACTCACTAACGGTCGCAAACGGACGCGGCAAAACTTATCTTTACAAGGCTCTCGATTTTGCGCTCGACAAACTGGCAAAAGAGAATAGCCGCCGCAAAGCGATCATCGTTCTAACCGACGGCGTCGACACAACTGTCAGAGATAAAGACCGCGAGACACTCGAGGCCCTCAAGGACGATCAGATCGCAACCGCGATCAAACCCGAGACGAACGACCTTTTGACTCGCGTCCTTAACCGCTCTGATGCACAGGGCGTGACGATCTACCCTCTCGCCCTCCCCACGGGCGACCCCGACAAGCTGGCTGACCCGACGCCCCGGCAGGTAGCAATGTTCAAGGCGGCCCGTACCCGGCTGCAAATCGTCGCTGACCGTACAGGCGGAACGCTTAACGCTATAAATCACCTCGAGGATATGGGCCGACTTTACGCCCAGGTTGCCGCCGATCTTCGAACACTCTACACGATCGAGTATCAGCCCGCTAACGACAAACGCGACGGCAAATGGCGGGCGGTACGCATCGACGTAAAAAACCCGATCCTCATCTCGCGGACACGGCAAGGCTATTTTGCGAAGTAGTCGGGAGTCTGGAGTCTTGGGTCCTAAGTTTGCCGACTCTTGACTCCCGACTCTTGACTCCCGACTTCCAACTCGGTAGTCTAGCTATTCAGTTTTGTGCACCCGTAGCTCAGCTGGATAGAGTACTTGACTACGAATCAAGGGGTCGCATGTTCGAATCATGCCGGGTGTACCAATATAATCAACCACGGAGACCGTTCTTAATTGACGGTCTTTTCCCTTTCCATCTGAATGCCCGCAAGAATAAATGCCACTCACCGTTGATCGAGGTTAGTCTCTCGTTGGCACAGAGGTGGAAGTAAAGGAAATCTCGCATGCGTTGCTGATCGTCTCGCGACTAAACACGAATCGTATATTGCGCCTGAGTCATCCAATTTATGACATTGCTGCGCACGGCCTACTCCAGCCCAACAAAGTCGGGCAGCGTCATGTCGCCATTAACGATGACCGTCTGCGGTGAATAACGATAAAGCCTTGACTGAACACGAAATATATACTGTCCGCCCGTCAAAACGTTTGCAAACGAGAAAAAGCCAAATGAACTGGTCGTCGATGTTCTAACGACACCCTGCGAATCCGTCATTGAGATCGTCGCGTTGCGAATGCCAACAAAACTTGGCGTCACCGCACGACCGGAAACGGTAACAAACGATGGGGTCGGCGTTGGAGTCGGCGTCGGCGTTGGAGTCGGCGTCGCAGTCGGAGTCGGTGTTGGGGTCGGCGGGGCGGCAGTTGCAGTTCCGGCACACGCAACGAATACCCCTCCCTGAAAAGATGCATTATAAGCCAGGAAACTTCCTCCGATCTGGGAACCGGTAGCGCCGCTAAATATCTTGACTTGCGGCCCGGGGTTGGCAACTTCGATCAGATCCGGCGGTTCCGCACGGGGAAGATAGTATGCACCTGCGCCAATAAGAAAATCCGCAAAACCATCATTGTTGAAATCGCCGGACGCCACACGGACACCTCCCGTAAAGTCTGCATCGTACGCGAAGAACGAACGCAACTCATTACTTGGATTGACGCCGTTAAAAACCTTCACTTGCGGCGCTCCGCCCTGGCCGGGTCCAGTAATGATATCCGCGAAACCATCGCCGTTGACATCACCGGCCGCAACGAAAACTCCGCCGTTAAAGTTCGTATACGCAAAGAAACTGCGAATTTCGGTCCCGTTCACCCCGCTGAAAACCTTGACATTAGCGGGAAAGCCCGACGTAGGGCCTACGATGATATCCGCCCTGCCGTCGCCATTCACATCCCCGGCGGCAACGTTGACGCCGGTTGTGCCCGCACCGGAGTAGGCAAAAAAGCTTTGGAGCAGCGAACCGTCGGCCCCGCTAAAGACCTTTACCTGCGGGCCGCCGCCCGGACCCGCACCGACGATAATGTCGGCTTTTCCGTCCCCGTTTACATCACCCGCTGCGACCGAAACGCCGCCGTTAAATCCGGGATAGGCAAAAAAATCTCGCAGTACGGTGTTGTTATCCAGGCCACTAAAAACTTTTACCCTGGAATCGCCACTTCCCGACCCGGAAACGATGTCGGCCGTGCCATCCCCATTGACATCACCGACAGCAACTGTGATCCCTCCCGTGAAAGTGTTGCCGAATGGCGGAAATTGCAGCTGCATATTTGCCGAAGGGTCGAAAACATTCACGTTAAACTGGGAGCCTGCTCCAGGCCCGGTCACAAGAAAGCGGGGAATTGGCGCGCTTCTCGGCGGTTGTATCGCAATTCCATCGACCGGCGTGGGGACGAAGCTCCCAACAAGAGTTGCTTGTCCGGTTGTCAGATTCTCCTGATATAAGTTGTTGTTCAGCGTTACGAAAGCGTTCCCATTCAGGTCGATATCAAATCCGCCGGATTGAAACAGCGACCCTATGCCAAGTGGGCCGATGGTGGTCAACTGTCCGTTGGTCGCGGGCGGTACGCTATTTACTCCGCCGATCCTCACCAGGACCCCTTTCGCGGTATCTACGCCAAACGCGGTCGTTTGCGGTGCGCCCGGGAAGTAACTTGAGATACCGAGCAAGTCCACAGACGGATTGCTGCCAAAATTAGGGTCGCCGGGTGCGTAGGCCAGGTTGGTGTCGGTGGCCACTAAGCTGCCGGTCACGGAACTTACGCGAATATTAATGTCGCTAAAATTCACGATTCCAATGTCCTGGAACACAGCATTTGCACCAAAGTCTACACCATAGAAGGAATCTGTAGGGAGAACAGGCGTAAAACCGTTACCGACGGGCGTAACCGCGCCTGTTGTTGTGTTGATAGTGAGAACCCGGCTTTGGTTACCGTTGGTCCCGATCCCGTATAGTTGGCCTGTATCCGGTCGAAAATCGATCCCGACCACTTGCTCACCCCCGTTAAGGCCCGTAAGGGGCACGTTGGAAAGAAATCTGCCTGGTGCCGCCGCGTCGAAACTGCGAAGCCGGTTATTAAAACGATCGTTGGCAAAAACTATTACCGGGCCGGCGTTCGGATGCGCGTTCGCCCTCCAGGCCACAAGACCCACTGCACCCGAAACAAGCACAGAGCAGAAAAGAAGAATGAGAGTGCGGTTCGAAGCAATGATCGATCTTATTGATTTCCTCATGATTAGTTTAGGCCTCCTTCAAGAAATACGGGCAAAATCCACGAACTCTTAAGGATGGGGCGCAAAAGGCGCCGAAAGAAGCGAACCCGGCTCGAGGCGATTCGTTCTGCTTTTCCAAGAGCAGGAGCAACAAACACAGCAAGCCCGCTATAAAAACCGTAATTAGATGAATGGAAGAATACCGGAAAAGTCAACGGAAGTAAATAGGGCGTCACAAGAGAAGTTTGGACAAAGATTTCACCGGCGACATCGTCAACACCAACCGACACATTAATAAAAAGGGTGGGCTAAACGTCCACCCTTACTGATAGAGACCTTGATAGGAATCGATTATCTTTCCGCCAATTTCCTGCCCGCGTTCAGATTGTCAAAATTCATGATCGCGTTAAATACAAGGAAGTAACTTCCCTGCGTCTCGGCACGCCAAAACGGGAGATTTGAGAAGAGCACAACGTGGCCTTTATCAACGGGAACATCGATCACGGCCGGCCGCTGCGCAATTTCGCCGCCGCCCTCAAGCAGCCCTGAGACCAGCAAGCCGGTATTATCGCCCCAACGCATAATTACACGCGGGCGGAAGGCAGGCGGAATAACATTGATCCCGTTGCGAAGGTCCTCCGGCCTTACGGGAGCGGCTTCCCAACGCTGCACCTTCACCTCCTCGGGGATTTCGTCCGGGGGCCGATTTTGGACCAGATCCTGATCTTCGGCAGAGCCTCTTCCTGTCAGACGGCTCGCCGTGCCGCCGCCGCGGCGTCCACCGGATGTGAAATTACTGACACTAAGTATCGGCCCGCCCGCACAAAAGATCGACAGGTCATCCGACGGATAGCCATAGAGGATCGGGCTCTTATCGTCAACGGGTTTCGACCTGAGAACGCTGCCAGTGACACGCAAAGCTTTCTGCGGAATGATCGCGACACCGGGCGTCATTCCTGTTTCGATCGCAAATTCCGACGTGTCACTAGCTGTGATCAGCAAGCCGCCCTTGTGAACAAAATCCTGCAGATTCTTAACTCCTGAAAGTCCCAGCCCGGGCCGCATGTCGTCAGTGGCGTCCGTTTTACCGAGGTTAGGGGTCAGAGCTGTTGGCTTCCACGGAAGCGGATTTCCGTACATGGGCAATCCGTCGATGATCTGTTGAGTTCCCCGGCCAACCGGAGCAAATACGATCACGTCGTATTTGGCGTTAAGGTCCGTGTCTTTAGAGACATCCTGCGTGCTGATGTAACTATATGGCACATTTATGCGATCAAATTCCAGCCGCCACCAACCCTCATCCTGCGTTGACAGCCACGTATGCATGACAGCAATACGAGCCGCGCGCAACGGATGTGTTTTCACTGTCGGTGCCGTCTCTACGGCATACGCCTTGATCCCAAGTTCAGTTGTTGCTTTCGACAGCTCATCGGCAGTAACTCCGCGAATGATGAATGAACCGCGAGCAAATTTTTGACCAGCCGTCTCGAATGGCTCTTCGGCAGTTTCGAACGCCGCGTTTTTGAGGCGGTAGCGAAGCGTAACGAGCGTATTATCGGTATTATGGTTCACAATAAAGGTTGAACCGGTCCCCGTAACACCGCCCGGAGCACGCACGTCTCCCGCGACGATGTCCATCGGGACATCGAGGACTTTGGCATCGGCCACACGCACCGTCTTTACGTTTTGTAATTCGCCGAATGACCACGCCGTATCGTCGTAAATGTCTTTTTGCGGATCATCCGGGGCCCAATATTGGAGGTCCAGCATCATGTCGGCGATCCTGCTGTAGGGCTGGTCCATCCGCACGATATAGCTACCCGCCGGAAATTCCCTGATTTTTGTTTTCGGGTCGTCTTTCTTCTCGCTCTTGGGCGCAGGCATCGTAACCGAGAATGCCGCCTTAGCCTGGCTCACTTCGCAGCCCTGCATTTGAAGCAAATGCAGCAGTTGAGCCTGGCCGCCCGGCCTCGGGTCGTCAGCCGGGAAAACATACGCCGCGGGTCCGGCCTGCTTTGGCTTGAGTATCGAGTTTTTGCTCTTTAAGTAAAAATTTCGCAGGAAATACTTTCCATTGGTCGCGAAATTAGCCAGCGATACAAGCAGAGCCGTTTCCTGATAATTGTTATTGTTTCGCTGGGACCACATTGTCTTCGGCAACGGCGGATTTTGCTTGTACCAACGGCGCGAATAATCCGAGGGCGAGAGTGTCCGCTCTATGGTGTCGGCCCCGGCATTTCCAAACGTCTCATAAAGCCTGCTGATGCCGTTGTGCGAAGCGGCGATAAACATCAAATAGCTCGGCGACCAGGTGTCGAACGTCCCGTGTGTAAACACACCGGGCATTCCGAATTTGGTCATCTCCGACACGTTCTGCCACCCTATCTGCTGCCATTCATCCGTTAGTATCGGGTCGAGCCACGCGTTATAGGGTTGGTCTCCGACGGTATTGTCATAGAGATATGGCACGGA
>JAYVDQ010000263.1:0-2486 GCA_043749325.1 Chloracidobacterium sp.
CGGAAGCCTGATCGTCACTGGAGCCACATTTGGAAGCGCTTTGGTCGTTATGTACGCACTTAAATTTGCGGGCGTGCTCCGCGTTTCGGCTGAGGGCGAAACGATTGGATTGGATGTTTTCGAACACGGTTTATCCGCGTATCCGGAATACATGATCTCGGAAGCATACGCTCCGGTACCCGTAGTTAAGTCCACTGACGAAGAACATAGTTACGACATAGGCGGTTCTATGCCTGAACCGCAAGAAGCTTAGTAGAAAACTAATAAGCATTAAGAAGCCCGCTTGTCCAAGACTTGGAAGGCTCGACAAGCGGGCTATTTATCACCCTAGCTAAAGGATGAAAGGAGAGAAGAATACACCATGCGTTCTTTGAAATCAATATTTACTGTGCAAATTGCACTTTTTGCATGTGTTTTGGCCGGACAGACGGCCACCGCTGATGCACAGTCTACCTTATTTAACATACCTTCGACCGACGTTGTGCCCGAAAAGAAGATCTATCTCGAGTTTGATTTTCTATCGCATTTCGAAAAATATAGTAAAAGCGGTTTTCAGGCCTACATACCGCGAGGCGTCGTCGGGCTGGGAAAGAAATTTGAAGTAGGCGTGAATGTCGCTTACACCAAATCAGCTACGCCAAACTCGCTTGAGATCCAGCCGAATATCAAATATCAGCCTTACTATAGCGAAAAAACGGGCGTCGCCGTCTCCACCGGAGCGATCCTTTATGCACCGGTTACTCACCGAAGGGGATCAAATACGTTCGGGCTGCTCTACGCAAATGTCAGCAAGCAAGTCAAAGGGAATTACGGCCCGAGATTGACCGGGGGAGCGTATGGACTCGTGAACCGGGCAAACGGAACCGGGCCAAAAGCCGGTGCGATGCTCGGGTTCGAACAGCCGCTTGCGGCAAAAGTAAAATTTGTCGCTGACTGGTTTAGCGGTAAGAACCGTTTCGGTTATGTGACGCCGGGGTTTGCTATTACTACCAGCAAAACAAGCGCTCTTTATGCGGGCTACAGCATCGAGAATTCGGGCCGAAAGAACAACGCCGTATTTGTCTACTGGGGCATTACGCTCTAACTTTCAAAAAGCCGGGAGCTAAAAACTCCCGGCCTTTTCGTTTTCTTCTGGTTTCTGACTTTTGAATTCTGATTTCTATTTCTACCAGATCTCGCAAACTTTCTGGCGGATCATCTTGGAACCTTGTTTGCAGCCCCAGGCTTTAGCAAATGTCGGCATGTTTGACGTGGGACCGTTCACACGCCACTTCGCGGCCGAGTGTGGATCGCTGAGGACCTGGCCCCGTTCAAACTCAGCAGTTGCTTTCGTGGCCCAGACCTGAGCCCAGCCGAGGAAGAAACGCTGCTCGGCCGTAAAGCCGTCTATCTTCGCCGGTGCCGGTTTGCCCTTCATCGAATTCATCAGTGCCGAATAGGCAATGGCCAGGCCGCCGAGATCGCCGATGTTTTCGCCAAGCGTCAGTCGGCCGTTGATGTTGAGGCCGGGAGCGACCTCGTAGCCGTTGAACTGGTTGACGACACAGGCGGCACGCTCCTCAAATTTCGCGCGATCGTCGGGCGTCCACCACGATTTGAGATTGCCGTCAGCGCCGAACTTGCTGCCCTGGTCATCAAACCCATGCGACACTTCGTGGCCGATAACGGCGCCGATGCCGCCATAGTTGATCGGATCGTCGGCCATGAAATTGAAGAATGGCGGCTGCAATATCCCGGCCGGAAACGTGATGTCGTTATACTGCGGGTTGTACGAGGCGTTAACGAGCGGAGGATTCATGCCCCAACGCGTCTTATCGGTCGGCTTGCTGATATCCGCGACATTACGAGCGATCTGAAATTCGCCGGCCCGAATCGAATTGTCCACAAACGATTTCCGATTGACCACAAGTCCCGCGTATCCGCGGGGATGTTTGTTATATCCGATCTTACGTTTGTAGGCATCGAGCTTTGCGACCGCCTTGACCTTGGTCTCGGCACTCATCCAAGCGAGGCCCTCGATGTGCTCTTTCATCGCCGTAAAGAGCTTGGTGATCATCTGGTCCATACGGGATTCTGCGTCGGGGGTAAATTTCAGCTTGACGTACTCGGCCCCGAGCGATTCGCCGAGCGTGCCGTCAGTCGCCTGGACGCAGCGTTTCCAACGCGGAAGTTGTTCTTTGGTCCCGGACAGCACTTTGCCCTGGAAATTGAAATTCTCATCGACAAAGGCTTTTGACAGCCCGGTCGCGGCGGAGTTCAAGACCATCCAGCGCATATAAGTCTTCCAGCTCTCGACCGGCACGTCGGCGAGCATTGTGTTTACTTCCTTAAAGAAGCCGGGCTGCGTGAAATTGATCTCGGAAACGGTGGGCATGCCGCGGGTCTTCATATAGTCGGTCAGCGAAAAATTGGACAAGATCGCCTGAGCGTTCGCGACGCTGATCTTGTTGTAAACCTTATCCGGATCCCGCAAGTCCGCCGGTGAG
>JAYVDQ010000264.1:0-4273 GCA_043749325.1 Chloracidobacterium sp.
GCACAGCATCCTTGGTGTTGACGCGAAAGGAAAACCAACAACCAAAGTGCTGAGTTGGGCCGACACACGCAGCCGAAAGCAAATCGAAACACTAAAAAAACGGTTCGATGAGCGAGAGGTCCATGATCGGACCGGAGCCCGGTTTCATTCAAGTTTTTGGCCGGCTAAATTGTTGTGGCTTCGGCAAGAATTTCCGGATATTTTTGCAAAAACTGACAGGTGGCTGTCGTTCAGCGACTACCTTGCGTTGAAGCTGTTCGGCGACTCAACGACGAGCGTTTCAATGGCCTCCGGGACCGGCGTATTCGATATTAGGTTATTGGAATGGGACCGCGCCCTGCTTAGATTTCTAAAAGTAAAAAGCGAAAATTTGCCGGGAATAGCTGAAAGCGACTTGAAATCATTTCAATTATCTAATGCTTTTGTAAAACGATGGCCGCGTCTTAAAAATGCGAGATGGCTTCCCGCGATAGCCGATGGCGCCGCGGACAATATCGGGTCGGGATGCGTGACCATGGATAAGGCCGCGCTGATGGTCGGCACGTCCGGGGCTATGCGCGTCGCCTATGCTGGCGAACCGCCAACGAATATTCCTGACGGCTTATGGTGTTATCGCGTGGACAGAAAACGTTTGATCCTGGGCGGCGCATTATCCGACGGCGGCGGGCTGTATCAATGGCTCAAGGAAAATTTAAAATTGCCAAAAAATCCGGAAGCCGAGATCTTGCGGCGAGGCGCCGCCGCTCACGGACTGACGTTCTTGCCTTTTCTCGCCGGCGAACGCAGCACCGGTTATCACGAATCCGCGACCGGAGCGGTGCTCGGGATGCGGTCATCCACTGACGCCGTAGACATTCTTCAAGCCGGGATCGAGTCGGTCGCATACCGCTTTGCCGAGATATTTGATCAATTGAACAACGTCGTAAAGATCAAAGAGATCGTCGCATCTGGCGGTGCTTTACGCTCATCACCGCTCTGGACGCAGATCATCGCCGATGTTTTGGGCCGCGATCTGACGATGAGCGTGGCCAGTGAGTCATCTTCTCGCGGAGCGGTTTTGCTTGCACTCGAAACAATTGGCAAAATAGAAAACATCGAAACGTCACCGATGCCAATTGCGAATACGACCGCATACCATCCCAAATGTCACGCGATCTATAACCGGGCTCGAAAGCAGCATCGCGAAGACTACAAAATGATCCTGGATACAAAATGATGACAACCGCCAACAAACCGAAAACCGATCTCGACCAGCTTTGTATAAACACGATCCGCATGCTTTCGCTTGATGGCGTACAGAAAGCAAATTCCGGCCATCCGGGCTTGCCGCTCGGCATGGCGCCGTCGGCGTATGTGCTGTGGATCAAATTTTTACGGCACAACCCGAAAAATCCTAAATGGTTTGGCCGCGACCGGTTTTTGCTGTCAGCCGGGCACGGGTCGATGCTGATATACTCGCTGCTGCACTTAACAGGGTACGATCTGCCGCTGGACGAGCTGAAACGCTTTCGCCAACTGCATTCGAAAACGCCGGGGCACCCGGAAAATATCCTGACCGCCGGTGTCGAGGTGACGACGGGCCCGTTGGGACAGGGTTTTGCTAACGGCGTCGGGATGGGAATCGCGGAGGCACATCTTGCGGCGCGATTTAATAAAAAGGGCTTTCCGGTTGTCGACAATTACATATACTGCATCTGCTCGGACGGCGACCTGATGGAAGGCGTCTCATACGAAGCCGCAAGCCTGGCCGGACATCTTAAGCTCGGAAATCTCATTTATTTGTACGACGATAATCGGATCACCATCGACGGCTCGACCGATCTGGCGTTTACCGAGGACCGGACAAAGCGTTTTGAAGCGGCGGGCTGGCATGTATCCGAAGTCGCTGATGGTAACGACCTTAAAGCGATAGAAAGGGCGATAAAGGATGCTCAGAAAGTAAAAGACAGGCCCTCGCTGATACGTGTTCATACGATCATAGGTTTTGGAATGCCCAAGGCGGGCACGAGCAAGGCCCACTCTGACGCCCCCGGCGAGGAGGCCGTAAAGGAAACAAAACGCAATCTCGGCTGGCCCGAGGATAAGCAGTTTTACATCCCGAAAGAGGTTCTCACACACTTTCGGCAAGCCGTAAAAAGCGGAGCGAAACTCGAAAAGGACTGGAACGATTCGGTCAAGAAATACGAGAAGACAAATCCCGATCTCGGTGCCGCTTTCCGCTCGATCCGCGGCAGCGAGTTGCCGGATGGGTGGGAGAAATCGCTGCCGAAATTTGATGGCGTTGCGGCAGCGGCTACGCGTGCGTACAGCGGTGAGGTAATAAATGCCATTGCCGAGGCGATACCTCAACTGGTTGGTGGTTCAGCCGATCTGAAACCGTCGAACAATACCTATATCAACTCATCGGCCGACTTCCAGTTCGGGTCTTACGCGAATCGCAACATCCATTACGGTATTCGCGAACACGCGATGGGCGCGGCGATGAACGGCATGGCGCTCTTCGGCAGCGTGATCCCATTTGGGGGAACGTTCCAAACGTTTTCAGACTACAATCGCCCGGCCATTCGACTTGCGGCTTTGTCGCATATCCAGACGATATTTGTTTTTACACACGATTCGATAGGGCTTGGCGAAGACGGCCCGACGCACCAATCCGTCGAGCATCTCGCGGCCATGCGAGCGATTCCAAATCTCGCCGTTATTCGCCCGTGTGACGCCCACGAAACCCGTGAAGCATGGCGCGCGGCCTTAAAGCGGCAACACGCGCCGACCGTATTATCGCTGTCTCGTCAAAAGGTAGCGCTGATCGACCGCAAAAAGTTTGCGGATGCGAAAGGACTGTTAAAAGGTGCGTATATCCTCGCCGAGGCTGAAACAAAAGCAGGCAAATCGACGACGCCCAAACTTATCCTCATCGCCACCGGATCGGAAGTAGGCCTGGCAATGGAGGCCCACCAGCGTTTGAATGCGGACGGCACGCCGACACGTGTTGTCTCCATGCCGTGCTGGGAATTTTTTGACGCTCAGACTGGTAAATACAAAGAGCAAGTTTTACCAGCTAAACTAACTGCCCGACTCTCGATCGAGGCCGGCGTGTCGATGGGCTGGTCAAAATATATTGGCGACCATGGTGACACCCTCGCGGTCGACCGCTTCGGGGCATCGGCGCCGGCTGAGGATGTATTTAAGGATTATGGGTTTACGGTCGAGAACGTAATAAAGAAGGCTAAGGGGCTTATTTGATTTAACTCACAGGACGACCCAGTTTATATGTTCCTATTGCGGCCATTTCCCGCATATTTAACGGCTCTAGATGGCCCCGCGATGGCCGATTTTGACTGTAGTTACGATAAGGCGATCATCCACTATCTCGTAAATAATACGGTAAACACCTTGGCGAACGCGATAGCGTTCCTGGCCTGAGAGCTTTTCACAACCCAACGGACGCGGGTCAGCGGTCAATGCGTCCATTCGAGCAAGAATACGCTTTACGTCACGTTTTGGGATCGCACACAAGTCCTTGGCCACGCGTTTGCGTAAGACGATCCTATATTTTTCCATGGGCCTTCAGGTCCGCAAGCAACTCTTCATACGAAATGATGGGCTCCGACGCTCGTTCTTCAAACGCAGCAAGATCCTCCTGATCTTCCCTCAAAGTGACGCGGAGCGAGTCGTTCACAATATCAGAGATTGTTCGATTTGTGTGAGCGGATTTCAGCCGCACCGCTCTGTGAAGATCGGCTTCAAGATAAATAGTTGATCTTTTTGGTTGTAGTGCCATAAAAACATCATAACTGTAAGACGTTATAACGTCAAGACGTTAAAATACGGACAAGCAAAATACTATCGTAAAGTGATATTCTACGACAGATGGAAAAGCTAAAAACTCCATGTCTTGTTCTTGACATTGAACGGGTTAAAAAAAACGCCGAACGGATATCCAATATTGTAAAACGCAATGACGTTCGTCTCCGTCCGCATATCAAGACGCACAAATCTATCGAAGTAGCCAGGATTCAAACCGCCGGACATGATGGGGCTATTACCGTATCCACGCTTGCCGAAGCACGCGTATTCGCCCAAAACGGGTTTTCGGATATCACTTACGCCGTCCCGGTTGAGCGGGGAAAATTTGACGCTTGCGTAGATATTGTCCGTGATGGCGTCAAATTAAATCTCCTATGATGAATTTCTACTCCACTAGCAAAGTTTTCACTCTGCCAATTCGAAATTGTTAAAGTCCGCGAACACCCAGTTGTTTGTGAGGGTGCTG
>JAYVDQ010000265.1:0-2217 GCA_043749325.1 Chloracidobacterium sp.
CAGCACCCTCACAAACAACTGGGTGTTCGCGGACTTTAACAATTTCGAATTGGCAGAGTGAAAACTTTGCTAGTGGAGTAGAAATTCATCATAGGAGAATCTTTGGTTATGCGAACTTTATCGTTTATTTTTGTATTAGTATTTGCGGTTGGCATTTCGGCTCAATCAACTCTCGTCAGACAGCCTTTTCGCACCGGAACAAAATTTGCGAAAGCCGGAAAATTTGAAAAAGCTTTATCGAGTTACCTTGCGGCGGTCGAAGCAGCCAAAAGCGAAACCGTGAGCGACGAGTTTCTCGCCAAACTGCATTATAATATCGGTGTTTGCGAGTATCGGCTGGATAGGGCCGGAAAGGCCGTTAAAGAATTGGAACAGGCCGTTGAGTTAACAACCGGTCTATATCCGCGAGCTTTTTACGCTCTCGGGATGGCCGAATCGGCACGGAAAAATTGGCCCAAAGCACGCCTCGCATTTCTCAAGGCCGTTCGCTCGAATAAAACGGACGGCGAAGCGTGGTTCGACCTGGCTTTTGCCTATCTTGGCGAAAACGATCTCGCGAATGCCGAGGCAGCTTTTCGAAATGCGGTCGCGTATAAGAGTATCGATGCACCGCTTGGCCATAACAATATAGGTGTGATGCTTGCTTTGCGCGGCGAAACGGCGGCGGCGATAAAGGAGTTTGAAACGGCCTTGAGATCAACGGACGGCAAATTGGCCGAGGCGAAAAGCAATCTAGAATACTGCCGTGCCCACTCCGGCCAACTTTCGGCGAAAAGCGGATTTGCCTATGCAGGGAGAAATAGCCCAGCACTTTAAGGAGATGGCATAATGAATTGAGCGGTGGCGATGGTACTCTGACGTTGATCAATCCTGCGGGGTTTGCTCTTTTTTGAGCTGGACGATGAACGAGCGGACGGCAGTTGCCTCGACGCTGTTTGGAAAAATCCGCAAAAATTCTTCGTACGTTGCGATCGCCTCCGCGTTCTTTTTCTGGCGTTCGTACACAAGGCCGAGGAGCTGGTAGATAACGATCGCGTCGGGTGCGCCGGAAAGCTGTTTAACGGCTGATTTCAGGTATCTGGCGGATTCGACGTAATTGGCGGTCTCGTTAGCGAAATCGCCGGAGCCGCCAAAGCCCTCTGCCTTTTCTTTATAAAGAAGGCCAAGGCCGGCGTAGGCCTCAGGCTGAAAACCCTTGCCCTCGGTGATCGCCCGTTTGAATGCGGCGATAGCTTTGGCCTCATCACCGTTTTCTTTGTAAATGCGGCCTTGAACTGCCGAGGCTTCGGCCCAGCCGGGCCGCTGTTTTCGGGCTGACGCGATAGCGGACTGGGCCTCGTCCAGGTCTCCGGCGTCCGTAAGAACGCGAGCGAGTCCGAGAAATGCGTCGGGATAAACTGGGCGGAGTTTAATAGCTTTTTTGTAGGCTTCGGCAGATTTGTCACGATCCACTGACGCTAAACGCTCGGCTTCCTGATAGGCAAGCTCAGCTTCATCGGTGGTTTTGACAAGCAGTATCTTAACCGCGCCTTTTTGAGCGGCAACAAGCGGCTGCGACTTTTCCTTAAAACCATCGGCCCTCACCCGGAGCATATGCGCCCCGGCGGCAACCGATGTGATCTGGAGCGTTCCGGCCTTATCGGTCTTGCCGTAGTTGACCCCGTCGATCCAAACGGTTGCGTCGGGCTCGGCCGACACGGTGATCGAGCGGCTTTGCGCCTGAGCGTGGGGATAAAGCAAGCCCATAGCCAGGAGGACCAATGAAAGAGCAAAACTTCGATTGAGGAGCCTTGTATTCATAACCTTTATTTCGACGTTATATCGCGTTATCGGGTTGCGAGTCTTTTCCATTATCCGCAATTTGGCCTGATCGGCGAAGCAGGGCGGGTATCGTCAAACCCTGCACAAATACGGAAAACGCGACCACGCCAAATGTGACCGTCAAGATTTCCCGCCGGTAAGGCAGGTCCGCCGGAACACTCAATGCAAGAGCCAGTGCCAATGCCCCACGCAGTCCACCCCAAAACATTATATGCTGGTGTCTCCGGTCGACTCTAAATCGACTCCGGCTAAATATCGCCGAGCAAGGATAAACCGCCACTGCCCGTCCGACCAAAACCGCAATGATCGCCACAATTATCGGCACCGCCGCTCTGGCAAGGTCCTGATACGCCAGGTTTATGCCCAAAACGATAAATATCAACGAATTGGCAACGA
>JAYVDQ010000266.1:0-3043 GCA_043749325.1 Chloracidobacterium sp.
GTAAGGAGAGGCTCATGCTGCTCGGTTATCGTGTCTCGATAACCCGTCGCCGAGATCCGGATATCAGTGATCCGAACTACACGACGCGACGCCATCATCGGCAATTGTTCGGCAACCGCTAGGGCTCGCGTTAGATTGTCCTCGGTGTTCAGGCTAAAGCTCGTGTCATTAAAATCGCGAAAATCGCCCTCTGCAAAGGCTAAATTCGCTATGGTCTTGGCGGCCAGATCACGCAGATAGGTTTCGGCCCCGAAAAGCAGATACACGGGTGATATCTCCCGGCGCACAAGCTGGCTTTTGAGATCGTCTCTGGTTAGAACGGCCATGAAATATTAAGTGCGGCCTCGATTCTTAATGCTTGTCTTCTCGAACACCAATGCCGTTGACGAAAGCTGATACGGCAGCTTCTGCAAATGCCCGGGCCATCCGCTCGACCGCCGGGTCTTCTTCGTTAAAAAACGAACGCGGGTCCGATGAAAACTCGAATGAGTCGCGGAATATAAAATTCTGATTATCGTAAAGGATCTTGTTTTCTCTCAGGTCACGGATCGTCACGGCCAAAACGATAGTAACCTCGTAGACGCGGGCTCGACCCTGGTTATCAAGCAACACGCCGGAAATGCTGAAATCGCGTATCGTGCCTTCCAAAACCGCATCGGCGCCGGTCCGCGAACCCTGGACCTTTAGGCCGTTCCCCCGCTTTATGATCTCGCGGCTCACCGCTCCCGTTAGTCGCGACTCGACCCTATACCGCAATCCCTTTGCTTCAAATTGGAATCCGGGGACGGCGATTGTCCGGATATTCGCCGGCAACCCCGAATTAGTGACAGGCTTATAGCATTCGGTAAACCCCGAAACCATAAAAAATACAGCCGCTATTGCCGAAATTCTAATGATCTTCATTTTTTCACTGCGAAATCGCACTAATTACTTTAATTGCATCGACAGTTTCCCGCACATCATGCACCCGCAGGATAGTAGCCCCTTTTATGACCGCAAAAACGGCCGTCGCCAAACTCCCGCCCAGCCTTTCCGACGGCGGCATATCGCCGAGGATCTTCGCAATAAATGATTTGCGAGACGTGCCGACCATCATCGGATAGCCTTTGAATTCAGCTACAATCTTATCAAGTTTCGCCAGCAATTCTAAGTTCTGCTCGTGCGACTTGCTAAACCCTATGCCGATGTCGAGAGCGATCTGTGCATCGCGAACGCCATGAGTTTTTGCGAGATCTATGGCGCGATGAAGGTCGTGGCTAACCTCCGAAAGAATGTCGTCAACCGGTGGCTGCTTGTGCATCCTTTCGGTCGAGCCGCGGGAATTCATCAAAACCAGGCCGGCGTCTGAACTGGCGGCGATGTCGGCAATGCGTGGGTCAAATCTTAGGCCAGAAATATCATTGATTATTTCCGCTCCTGCTTCGACGGCCTTTTCGGCAACTTCGGACTTTGTTGTATCGATGGAGATCGGCGTTTCAAATCGTTTCGCCATTCCCGAGATGACGGGAATCACGCGGAGTAACTCCTCCTCGACAGAAACCGGTTGGCCGCCGGGCCGCGTCGATTCACCGCCGATATCGATAATATCTGCTCCGTCGTGAATTAGCTTTTCGGCCTGTTTGAGGGCCGCGTCGGCCGAAAAGAATTCACCGCCATCCGAAAAACTGTCGGGCGTTACGTTCAAGATACCCATCACCAGGGGCCGCTCGAGCGGTAATTTACGTCGCGATGTTTGCCAGTACATATAAAGTGAAAATGCGTAAAGTGAAAAAGGAGAAAAGCTTTGAGCTTTCCCCCTTTTCAACTTTTGCCCTTTTAACCCTTTAACCTTTCCTTAAGCCGTCGCCGGGTTATTACCCGTTATCGGCGGAAGGATCGGTTTTTTGAACGGATTCTTTGACGTCTCTTCGGATTCGGCCGAACCGTCATCATCTGTCGTCGATGGCGAACTGCTGCTTTCGAGCGGCAGCCCGGCCATTACGCGGCGGATCATTACCGAATCAAGCGTTTCGTGTTCAAGCAACGCTTCGGCAATTCGAATTAAAGCATCCCTGTTTTCTTTAATGATCGATTCGGCACGTGCGTATTGATCCCGGACGATTTTTTGGACTTCTTTGTCGATCTTTATCGCGGTGTCCTCAGAATAATCGCGGTGCTGCGAGATCTCGCGGCCGAGAAAGATCTGTTCCTCTTTCTTGCCGAAAGTCAGCGGTCCAAGATCGGACATGCCGTACTCACAAA
This sequence comes from Chloracidobacterium sp., assembly GCA_043749325.1. GTDB lineage: Bacteria > Acidobacteriota > Blastocatellia > Pyrinomonadales > Pyrinomonadaceae > OLB17. The sequence goes on from JAYVDQ010000266.1 coordinate 2,242, forward strand.
CCATCGCACGGGCGACCTCGGTCGCCTTTTCGATGTCATTTGCCGCACCTGTCGTGATGCTGCCGATAAAAATATCCTCGGCAATTCGTCCGCCCATCGCCATCGCGATCTGGCCGAGCAAATATTCCTTGGACGCGCTTAGGCGGTCTTTCTCCGGCAGATACATCGTGACACCAAGCGCCATGCCGCGCGGAATGATCGTTACCTTGTGAACCGGATCGACATTCGGCACCTTAAGCCCGACCATCGTGTGGCCGGCTTCGTGATAGGCCGTAATGCGTTTCTCCTCGTCCGAGATCACCATGCTCTTACGTTCGGCGCCCATCATGACCTTGTCTTTGGCAATTTCAAAATCGACCATCGTCACAACCTTTTTGTTGTAACGCGCCGCATTCAAGGCCGCTTCGTTGACGATATTTGCAAGATCGGCACCCGTAAAGCCGGGCGTGCCGCGGGCAATAACGCTGACTTCGACCCCCTCATCAAGCGGGATCTTTCGCGTGTGAACTTTCAGAATGCCTTCGCGTCCGCGAACATCAGGACGGCCCACTACGACCCGGCGATCAAAACGTCCTGGTCTCAGAAGCGCCGGATCAAGCACATCAGGACGATTCGTCGAGGCGACTAAAATAACGCCGTCGTTCGATTCGAATCCGTCCATTTCGACGAGAAGTTGGTTCAACGTCTGTTCACGTTCGTCATGCCCGCCGCCGAGTCCTGCGCCGCGATGGCGGCCGACGGCGTCGATCTCGTCAATAAAGATAATGCACGGAGCATTCTTTTTGCCCTGTTCGAACAGATC